>NZ_AUTP01000175.1:0-7020 GCF_000498075.1 Pseudoalteromonas sp. TAB23 | reverse complement strand
CTGTACGTGCCATTACAACTAATACTTCGGTTTCGCCCGCGCCCGATATAAACATTTTTGAGCCGTTAATAACGTACTCATCACCTTCAAGTACGGCTTTTGTTTTAAGTGATGCGGCGTCTGAACCCGACCCTGGCTCTGTTAAACAGTAAGAGGCAAGTAACTCGCCCATTACTAATTGCTCAACGTATTTGTCTTTAACTGCATCGGTACCAAAACTTGCTACCATCCAGGTGGCCATATTATGAATGGTCAACATGGCCGTTGTTGCGGTACAGCCCATAGCAAGCTGCTCAAAAATAATGCTCGAATCTAAACGTGATAAACCAAGGCCGCCCGCTTCCTCTGGCGTGTATAAACCACAAAAACCAAGCTCGCCTGCTGCTTTAATCGTGTCTTTAGGAAAAATATGTTCGCGATCCCATTTTGCTGCATAGGGGGCAAGTTCTGACTCGGCAAATTGGCGTGCTGTTTGAGCAAAGGCTTGTTGATCTTCAGATAAGTTAAAGTCCATGTTAGACCTCTTTAATTGTGTAAGTTATGTTAGTTGTGTTGTTAGTGTTTCCCGTAACGGGAGTAGTTCGTGACGAGCGGCGAAGGCTTATGTGTGTGTTGTGTGTGAAGTAGCCTTCGCGCCCATCTTTATTATTAATTATTCTTTTATTTACTCATTTTTTAATTACGATTATTTTAAGTTAATGCTCATGTTTGGACCCGAAGCAATGTCGTCTTCAAACCAACGTGAGGTAATCGTTTTAGTTTCTGTGTAAAAACGAATGCCTTGTTTACCGTACGTGTGTGTATCGCCATAAAACGAGCCTTTCCAACCAGTGAACGAAAAGAACGGAAGTGGCACCGGAATTGGCACATTAATACCTACTTGGCCTACTTCAATTTCGTGTTGGAATTTACGAGCCACTGCGCCGCTTGACGTAAATAACGAGGTACCGTTACCGTAAGGGCTGTCGTTAATAAGTGCGATTGCTTCATCAAGCGTGTCTACAAACATACACGCCAGTACTGGGCCGAATATTTCTTCTTTGTATAAATCCATTTCTTTGGTTACGTCAGTAAATAACGTTGGGCCAACCCAGTTACCTTGCTCATACCCTTCAACCGTAAAGTCAGAACCATCAATTAAACAAGTAGCGCCTTGCTCTTTACCACCGGCAATGAGTGATAAAATACGTGCTTTTGCTGCTTTTGATGTTTGTGGACCGTATGCTGCATTTGCATCATCCCACACGCCTGGGCGTACATTTTCAAAGCCTGCTTTAATTTCATCTACCCACTGACTTGCTTGGCCTACAAATACAGCAACCGAAATCCCCATACAACGCTGACCAGCAGCACCGACCGATGCGCCTACTAAGTTATTTACAACGTGCGATTTACTTGCATCAGGCATAATAACCATGTGGTTTTTAGCACCAACACACGCTTGCACGCGTTTAAGATTTTGTGTGCCTTTAGAATAAATATAAGCACCTACACCACACGAGCCAACAAACGAAATAGCACGCACTGCTTTATCTTCTAATAGGCGGTCTACTTGTGGTTTTGTACCGTGAACAACTTGTAATACGCCTTTTGGTGCGCCGGCTTCAATAAATAGCTCTGCTAAACGCATTGGTGTAAGTGGATCTTGCTCAGACGGTTTTAAAATGAAGGTGTTACCACACACAATAGCCAGCGGGAACATCCAAAGTGGGATCATTGCAGGGAAGTTAAACGGGGTAACACCTGCACACACGCCAAGTGGCTGCATGTAAGAATACGTATCGATTTTACGCGCTACGTTTTCCATTGTTTCACCCATCATTAATGATGGCGCGTTAGCGGCTTGTTCTACTACTTCAATACCACGCCAAACATCGCCTTTTGCATCTTCAAACGTTTTACCCAATTCGTGGCAAATAATGGTAGCAAGCTCATCGTGATGTTCTTTTAATAGCGCCGCGTACTTCATCATAATGCGAGCACGTTCAGTAATGGGTACGTCTTTCCATGTTTTAAACGTTTCAGAGGCTGAGGCAATTGCCGCGTCCATTTCTGACTCGGTGGTACATGGCACTTGTGCAAGTACTTCTTGAGTCGCTGGGTTTATAACATCGATAAGCTCTTTTGATGCTGATTGAATAAATTCGCCATTAATAAGTAGTGGTACTTGGTGCATGATTAAATCCTAGTGTGTGAGTTGTGTGTTCTCTTTTAAAATTGGTAGCGCCGCTTTGTTAGTATTATGAGTGCAGCGCCTTTATAGTTATATTCGTTAAAGTATTCGTCTAGCTATTCATGTAACCCTAATTAGTAAGCTTCTACGGCCATAGCAACCGCTTCACCGCCACCAATACATAAAGACGCAATGCCTTTTTTAAGGCCTCGGTTTTTAAGGGCATGAATAAGCGTTACTAAAATACGCGCGCCGCTTGCACCAATTGGATGACCCAATGCACATGCACCGCCGTTAACGTTTACTTTGCTTTCATCAAGTTTTAACTCGTTAATAGCCAGCATGGTTACCATGGCAAATGCTTCGTTAATTTCCCAAAGGTCAACATCGTTTACAGCCCAACCTGCTTTTTCAAGCACGCTGCTTATTGCACCTACTGGTGCTACAGTAAATTCACTTGGTTTTTGAGAATGCGTGCTGTGCGCCACAATTTTACAAAGCGGTGTTAAGCCCTGCTCTTTTGCTTTTGATTCGCTCATTAATATAAGCGCTGCGCCACCGTCTGAAATTGACGATGAATTAGCCGCTGTAATAGTGCCGTCTTTTTTAAAGGCTGCACGTAGGCTTGGAATTTTTTCTGGGCGGGCGTTACCTGGTTGCTCGTCAATCGAAACTGTTACATCGCCTTTGCGTGTTTGCATCGTGTGCGGTGCAACTTCGTTATCAAAGCTACCATTTTGTATCGCGGCTTTAGCTTTACTTAATGAGCCTAATGCAAACGCATCCATTTGCTCACGACCAATGCCGTACTCGTCGGCGGTGTCTTGTGCAAAACAACCCATTGCTTTGTTATCGTAGGCGTCTTCAAGGCCATCGCTCATCATGTGATCTTTTATTTCGCCGTGACCCATACGCATTCCGCCACGCGCTTTTGGAATAAAGTACGGTGCGTTTGTCATGCTTTCCATGCCACCGGCAATAGCAGATTGGATAGAGCCCGCTTTAATTAAATCGTTTGCAAGCATGGCGGCTTTTAAACCAGAGCCACATACTTTGTTAATTGTTGTAGCGCCAGTGCTAAGTGCAAGGCCTGCTTTTAACATTGCTTGGCGTGCGGGCGCTTGCCCAAGGCCTGCTGGTAATACACAGCCCATAATTACTTCATCTATTGCATCATTAGCTAAACCAGTTTGTGCAAGTGCACTGGCAATGGCAGTAGCGCCAAGCTCGGTAGACTGCGCATCACTTAACGCTCCCATAAAACCACCCATTGGGGTGCGTTTTGCTGCTACAATTACCACTGATTCTAAAGTCATAACTAACTCCGTTGTAATTTAATGCAAATAATTGTTAGTATATTTGCTCTATTAATTTAGTATTCATTTATTATTTAATACCTACACAATACTAACGTTTACGCCAACGTCAACTAAAAACAGCTTAATTTTTAGTTTTATAAGTGTAAGCATTATTTTCCAGCTGTTAGGCCACACTGAGGAAATAAAATTAACCTACTGAAAATTAATAAAATAATTCAACTCTTCGCGCCAACACTCCTTTATAAATAGTTTCAAAACACACCAAGCTTTACCTTTACGTAAACTTCACTTATATTGGAGTTATTCGAATGAGGTAAATACAATTATGAAACCAGATAATCAAACAAACTTTGCAAGCTCAGCCAAAATGCCGGCTAGTAATGAACAAACATTTAGCATTAGCGAACTCGCTAAAGAATTTGACATTACAACCCGCTCTATTCGCTTTTACGAAGATCAAGGGTTAATAACCCCAGAGCGTAATGGTCAAACACGTATTTATTCAAAACGCGACAAAGTGCGTTTAAAACTAATATTACGTGGTAAACGATTGGGCTTTACGCTTGCTGAAACAGGCCGTTTGTTTGAACTGTACGACGCTGATAAGTCGAGTGCTAAGCAGCTGGTTACCATGCTTGATTTAATAGCCGATAAAAAGTCTGACCTATCTCAACAAATGGACGACATTAAAGTTGTTCTTATGGAGTTGGTGACGGCCGAGCGCCGCTGCAGAGACACGCTTAATAAAATAGACGAGTAAGTTTATTTTTAAAATAACAACACACTGACAACACACACGTCACACAGGAATGAATCATGAGCACTATTTCACTATATAAAGAAATGAACTTTGGCCTTGGCGAAACCGCCGATATGATCCGCGACCACGTAAACAGTTTTGCGAGTCAGGAAATTGCCCCGCTTGCTGAAAAAACTGACTTAGATAACGCTTTTCCAAATCAACTTTGGACTCAAATGGGCGAAATGGGCGTACTAGGTATGACCGTATCTGAAGAACTTGGTGGCGCCGGTTTAGGTTACTTAGAACATGTTATTGCTATGGAAGAGATTAGCCGTGCCAGTGCCTCTATAGGTTTAAGCTATGGAGCACATTCTAACCTGTGTGTTAATCAAATTAACCGTAACGGCACACAAGCTCAAAAAGAAAAATACTTACCAAAGCTTATTAGTGGCGAGCACATTGGTGCTCTTGCAATGAGCGAGCCTAATGCGGGCTCTGACGTTGTATCGATGAAACTTAAAGCCGAGAAAAAAGGCGATAAGTACATTTTAAACGGTAATAAAATGTGGATCACCAATGGCCCAGACGCACACACACTCGTTATTTACGCTAAAACAGATTTAAACGCCGGCGCTAAAGGCATTACCGCATTTATTGTTGAGAGCAACTTTCCTGGTTTTTCTACGGCGCAAAAGCTCGACAAACTGGGCATGCGCGGCTCAAACACCTGTGAGCTAGTATTTGAAAACTGCGAAGTGCCAGAGGAAAACATTTTAGGTAACTTAAACGAAGGCGTTAAAGTACTTATGAGTGGCCTTGATTACGAACGCGTAGTACTTGCAGCAGGCCCGCTTGGAATAATGCAGGCATGTATGGACATAGTAGTACCGTACATTCATGAGCGTAAACAGTTTGACACCCCTATTGGTCAATTTCAGTTAATTCAAGGCAAAGTAGCCGACATGTATACACAAATGAATGCTGCACGCTCATATGTGTATACGGTAGCTCGCTCTTGTGACCGTGGCGAAACAACCCGTAAAGATGCTGCCGGTGCCATTTTATATGCCGCAGAGCTTGCGACTAAGATGGCGCTTGATGCGATTCAAATTTTAGGTGGCAATGGCTACATAAACGAATACGCAACAGGTCGCCTGCTGCGCGACGCCAAATTATACGAAATTGGTGCAGGTACATCAGAAATACGCCGCATGCTTATTGGTCGCGAACTTTTTACAGAAAGCCGTTAAGGATTAAACCATGACGATTTTAAAATCGAGCGTTAACCCTCACGATCCAACGTTTGTGCTAAACCATAAAAACATGTCGGCGCTGGTTGACGATTTACGCAGTAAAGTAGCAACAATTAGCCAAGGCGGAGGCGCGGCATTAAAGGAGCGCCACGAAGGCCGTGGTAAATTATTTGTTCGCGACCGTATAAGTACATTAATTGATGAAGGCTCACCGTTTTTAGAAATTTCACAATTTGCTGCCTTTGGTGTGTACGAACAAGCAATACCGTGCGCCGGTGTTGTAGCCGGTATTGGCCGTGTTAAAGGCATTGAATGCATGATTATTGCAAACGATGCCACGGTTAAAGGCGGTACGTATTTTCCGCTTACCGTTAAAAAGCATTTACGCGCACAAGATATCGCCGAGCGTTGCCACTTACCGTGTATTTATTTGGTGGATTCAGGCGGTGCTAACCTGCCTGAGCAAGATGATGTATTTCCGGATAAGCTGCATTTTGGTCGTATTTTTTACAATCAAGCCCGTATGTCGGGTAAAGGTATTCCACAAATTGCCGTGGTAATGGGTTTATGTACCGCAGGTGGTGCATACGTACCCGCTATGGCCGATGAAAGCATTATTGTAAAAGATCAAGGCACTATATTTTTAGCAGGCCCGCCCCTTGTAAAAGCAGCAACGGGCGAAGAAGTAACAGCCGAAGAACNCGGCGCCGATGTGCACTGTAAAGTGTCGGGTGTTGCCGATCACTACGCTGAAAACGATGCTCATGCGCTTTCTATTGCGCGCCAATGTATTGAGCGTATTAATTACACGCGCCCTACAGCGCCGTTACTTAAACAAGAGCTAGAAGATGTAAAACCACCGCGTTACGATATTAATGAGCTTTACGGCATTGTAGGCACCGACCTTAAAAAGCCGTTTGATGTACGCGAAGTAATAGCGCGCACAGTAGATGACTCATCATTTGATGAATTTAAACGCTATTTTGGTGAAACGTTAGTCACCGGCTTTGCCAGCATTTATGGCAACCCCGTTGGTATAGTGGCTAATAACGGTATTTTATTTAGTGAGTCGGCGCAAAAAGGCGCGCACTTTATTCAGCTGTGTGCTCAGCGCAATATTCCTTTAGTGTTTTTACAAAATATTACCGGCTTTATGGTGGGTAAAAAATACGAAGCCGAAGGCATTGCAAAGCACGGCGCTAAAATGGTGATGGCGGTTTCGTGTGCTGATGTGCCTAAATTTACAGTACTTATTGGCGGCTCTTACGGCGCAGGTAACTATGGAATGTGTGGCCGTGCATTTGAACCAACCATGATGTGGATGTGGCCTAATGCCCGTATTTCAGTCATGGGCGGCGAGCAAGCAGCGGGTGTAATGGCGCAAGTTAAACAAGATGGTTTAGCACGCAAAGGTCAAAGCATGAGCGAGCAAGAAATCAGTGACTTTAAAAAGCCAATTATTGATCAATACGAAGAGCAAGGTCATCCGTATTACGCCAGCGCACGCTTGTGGGATGACGGTATTATAGACCC
>NZ_AUTP01000174.1:0-47982 GCF_000498075.1 Pseudoalteromonas sp. TAB23 | reverse complement strand
AAGCATCAAAAGAGCTTAAAGCGTTTCCAACTCCTGACGCTAAAACGATTAACGAGCTTAAAAAACACTACGGTGTTAAGCCACATCGAGGTGTTAAAACGTTAATTGTTTATGGTACGCCTGATGAAAACGAAGTACGCGGTTTAGTAGCCTTAGTACTGCGTGGCGATCACGAATTAAATGAACTAAAAGCTGAAAAGCACCCATTAGTAGACTCTCCGCTTGAAATGGCAACAGAGACAGATATTGTTGCTGCTATTGGCGCAAAACCTGGCTCATTAGGCCCTGTCGGCTTATCTATGCCTATTATTGTTGATAGAGCAGCTAACATACTTGCTGATTTTGTTGCCGGTGCAAATAAAGACGATGAGCATTACAGCGGTATTAACTGGGATCGTGACGTAACTGATTACGAAGTTGCTGATATTCGTAATATTGTTGAAGGCGATATGAGCCCATGTGGCCAAGGCGTTTTACAAATTAAACGTGGTATTGAGGTAGGTCATATTTTCCAACTTGGCACTAAATACTCAGAAGCGATGAAAGCGGGTGTATTAAACGAAGGTGGTAAAAACCAAACCATGACTATGGGTTGTTACGGTATTGGTGTTTCACGTATTGTTGCTGCTGCTATTGAGCAGAACAACGATCAATACGGGATCATTTGGCCAAAATCAATCGCGCCATTCGATTTAGCAATTGTTCCAATGAACATGCACAAATCGCATCGTATTCCTGATATTGCAAATAACCTTTACCAAGGTTTAAAAGATGCTGGTCTTGATGTGTTATTTGATGACCGTAAAGAGCGCCCTGGTGTTATGTTTAACGATATGGAACTCATTGGTGTGCCATTTACGCTAGTAATTGGTGAGCGTAACCTTGACGAAAACAAAGTTGAGCTTAAAAACCGCCGTACAGGTGAAAAGCTAATGATTGATATCGATACAGCAATTGATGCAATTAAAGCAGCCGTTAAAGGTTAAGCTAAAAATACTTATAAGTAATTTTAAAACCGCTTTTTAAAAGCGGTTTTTTTATACCTAAATTTTATGTGTGTTATTTGGCTTTAGTATTACTGTCGTATAATTGTCATTTTTATTCCCTAAAGTATTTAACCTGAACTCTGGATAATAAATCTATCTCGAGCAGCTATTTTCAGCGCTAACTGCGTTGAATTTACTTGCAATAGGCTCGCTATTGACGCGTAAATTCGCCTTGTTTTCACTGAAAATCTCTGGCTAGAGAAAATAAATTTAAATATCACCATGATTCAATACCTTAGTAAATCTCTTAACCAAAGTTCTGGTTATTTAACTATTACACTCGATACTTTAGGGAATGAAAATGAGTAATGGCGCAAACACTAAGAAGCAACACTACCCTGCTATTTGGATATCTGATGTTCATTTAGGTTACAAAGACTGTAAAGCAGATTACTTACTCGATTTTTTAAACTCGGTAGAATCCGACACACTTTATTTAGTGGGTGATATTATTGATTTATGGTCAATGAAACGTCAGTTTTATTGGCACCCTTCGCATTATCAAGTATTAAACTCTATACAAAAAAAAGCAGCTAGCGGTACACGCGTCATTTATATTCCCGGTAATCATGACGAAACGTTTAGAAACTATATAAATCAAACGTTATTTGGTATTGAAATCCACCAGCAGTTTATTCACACCACTAAAGCTAATAAACGTTTTTTACTCGTACACGGTGATGATTTTGATTCCGCGACACGCTATAACAAACTTATTAGTATCGCGGGTGATGCAGGGTACGACTTTTTATTATTTTTAAACCGCTGGACCAATCGTATTCGAAAGCTATTTGGTGGTAATTACTACTCGCTTGCATCATGGATAAAAGCTCGCGTACACAAAGCACGTGAAGCGATTAAAGCCTTCGAAGATGCCGCAATTCATGAAGCTAAAAAACAAAACGTAGACGGTATTATTTGTGGACACATTCATCATCCCAAAATAAAAGTAGATGACGGAATTATGTATTGTAACGATGGAGACTGGATTGAGAGTTGTACGGCGCTGGTAGAGCAGCAAGATGGAAAAATTGAATTACTACATTGGTCAGACACACAAACCGTACTCGATAGCGCCGACATAACAAAGTTAAATATATCAACGGATGCTAAACCAAAAGAATCAGCTGCATAAGCAGCTGATTCTCATTTAATCACGATTAACTTAGCCAGGTGATTAACTTATCTTTCAGCGTTCTTGGCTTGATTGGTTTAGTAATATAGTCGTTCATGCCTGCAGTTAAACAACGTTCTCTATCACCTTCCATCGCGCTTGCTGTCATAGCAATAATAGGTATGTAAGTGTAGTCTACCCCGGCCTTACTATTTCTGATTTCACTTGTTGTATCGTAGCCATTTAAATTAGGCATTTGGCAATCCATTAAAATAACATCAAAAGCTTGCTCTGTGTTTTCTCTCAATGCTTCTAATGCTTCTACACCGTCTGATGCACAGGTGATTTTTACTTTAGTGCGTTTTAAAATCGCCTTAGCAACTTCAATATTAATCATATTATCGTCTACTAATAATATATGATAAGCAGATAAGTCAGGCTCTACTTGTTCTTCTGTTAAGCCTTTTGGTGGCGCTATAATACAATCATTACTGGCACCAAATAAGCTGGCTAACTTATAGCTAAATTGATCTTGGGTAAGCGGTTTATTTAGAATGTGGCTACCCTCAGGTAATATCATTTTAGTCGGTTTATCGGTCACCATGTCGCGTAAAATTAAGACGTACTTTTTATTAAACTGCTTACAGTAATCAATTAACGCATCAATTTGAGGATGCTCATCGTCAATCAATAATAAGTCAGCTTCAAACTCTTTATGCTCACTAAAGTAGTCGAGTCTTACAATGTTTTCTGCATTTACTTTACAGGTTAGTAGCAATAAATCGCACACGTTTTTATAAACGTTATCGCGCGCTATTAATGCCGCTACGTTAATACTTGTAGCAAGTTCAATACCTGTGTTTAGCTTTTTCTCTTGTGCTACATGTAGCTCAACTGTTGCGGTAAAGGTACTACCAGCACCCTTTTCACTTATAACCGTAATATTACCACCCATTAACTGAGCAAGTTTTTTACATATAGATAAGCCTAAGCCTGTACCACCAAAATGACGGGTTGTACTTGAATCTTCTTGTGTAAACACTTCAAATAGTTTGTCTATGTTCTCTGGCGCTATACCAATTCCGGTATCTTTTATTGTAAAGCTCATTAATAACTTTGAGTCGGTAATGTACTTAGAGCCGACAGTTAAACTTACTTCACCTCGGTGAGTAAATTTAAATGCATTATTAACTAAGTTAATTAAAATTTGTTTAAGTCGATGGCTGTCGCCAATAACCATTCTATCTACTACATCTTTTGTATCTAAAAACACTTCAAGACCTTTGCGCTGGCCCTGTAACGCTAAAGAGCTAATCATATCGCTACATACTGTAACAACATCAAATGTATGATTATCAATATCAAGCTTACCCGCTTCTATTTTAGAAAAATCGAGAATATCGTTAATCAAATTCATCAGAGAGTTAGCACTGCTATTAGCTAATTTTAAGTAATGGTATTGTTGTTCACTTAAGCCATCTTCTTTGAGCATTTCAAGCATACCCAAAACGCCATTCATCGGTGTGCGTATTTCGTGAGATATATTTGCTACAAAGTCACTTTTTGCTTGGCTCGCTGCTAATGCTTGATCAATTGCGCGCTCTAGCTCAACAGTCCTTTGTGATACTTTTAGCTCTAAAGTACTGTTTAAGCCTTCAAGCTCTGATTGAGTATTTTTTAATGAGCTAATATTTCTTAAAATAGCCGCTACCTGATAACGGTTATTGTAGACATCAAAAATACTACTGAGCGTAATTGAAAAGTATTGTTTGTTGCCATAACCATCTGTGTAGATAGCTTCAAAAGGCATTTTTGCTCCGTTTGAAATAGTCTCTTCTATACAGTTATTATCGGCTTCATTTAAGTTAAATAAAGAAACAAAGTCAGGGCTAGTGCCTGAGATTGAATTACCAAAAATTTCTTTAGCTGTATTATTAAAGTGAACAATTTCGCCGTTTTGCTCAATTGTAAAAATAGCATCCAGAGAATTTTCTATTACTTTATTGTTTTGCTCTTTTAGAGAATTAATTAACAACTTACGGTTTATAAAACGTTGGTATAAAAAGGCAATAACTAAAAATACGCTAAAAAATACTACTAGCATTGCAATAAAGTTTTGACGCCTTTCGTTCACCTTTGCAAACAACGTTTTAGTATCAACACTTACACCAAGCTCTAAAGGTAACATGGCAATATCACCATCAAGCGAAATACGCTTTTTTAACGTGTAAGCAATTGGGTAACTACTTAGCGGTAAAGTGCCTTGCTCTGCCATTGTGGTTGCAGTAGAAAATTCTTCAGTCCATGTTTGTGCTTTATTAAATTCAAAACCGAAGCGTAATTGAGGGTTTGGATGATATAAAAATTCACCTTCATTATTCATTAGGTAAATTTGTGTTCCTTGTGGAGATTCAACCGTTAAACTTTTTATTAATTTATCAGCAAAGTAGTTAGTGACTAATATTGCAAAAATTTTATTTTTTTCATCAAAAACAGGCTTAGCTACACGAAAAGTACTTATATAAGGTTCTTGTATCTGCCCATTTTCACGGTTGTAGTTAATAGGAGAAATATAAACACTTTTATTATCGAGCATACTCGCTTTTATCATGTAATCGCGTTGGCCTTTCTTTTGTAATTGCAGGCCTTGCAGTCGATTAATTTCTCCGAGTTGGTTTCTATCAACCCTGACAACTTCTTGTCCACCATCTGCGAGAATAATATAGCGAGCCTGAAGTATGCTGTCATCTGTGCGCATAAAACCACTAAAAATACTCGCTAAGCGTTCTTCCCAAACGTCAATGTGCGTGCCTAACAAGGGATCTATTTTCTTGTTTTCAGTGGCGCGAGTAATGCCTTTAATCGGGGGCGTTGCGTCTAAAAAGCGAATAGCGGTAACACTATCTTTAAGATGGTTTTTTAGTGAAAGGCTTTTTGTTTCAAGCTCACGTTTTAATTCTATTTGGGCTGAATTATAAACATCACTTCTTACTTTTTGGTCAAACAAATACAGAGATGGTAAAGCTATAAGAACAAATATTATTGTTGCAACGAGCATTAGTCTATTATTTTTTGTCACATTCAAAAAATTATTCTTTTTCAACATTTACCTTCACCATAAATTTTTATTGTTATTAGTATAGAGCATTAACGAAAGAATTGGACCATCTAACTAATCAGTTATCGTTATAATTTTTATAATAAAAAGACTAAATCATTAGTTTTATTTAGAGCGCACTCTCTATATGAATTATAAATGAATGCGCGTTCCCGTATTGACTCACGCAGCTTATAAAGTAGTTGTTTCAACCGATTATCCCTTTAAAATATAAAAGGTAGCCAATGCTACCTTTTATATTTTTAGAGTGCTAAATCTATATTATCTAAATAGTACATCTTCTCTGTTAAACCATTTAACGCAAAATGCCAGTAGACCAGCCGCAATGATTGCAGTAGCTAAAAATATTAAGCCCACAAATGTGTAATCAACAGTCCCTTTTACTATTTCTTTAATCGCTAAAGCCACGTTTGTAACAGGAATGAATGCTGTTTTAGCAGTAAGCTCCATATTTGGCATTATTGAAATAATAATAGGGAAAAATACACCCATGCTAAGCGGAGCCATGTAGTTTTGCGCTTCTTTAAACGTACGTGCATAAATAGATATAGCCAAAGCTAAGGCTGAGAATATAGCAGCCACAGGTAGTAGCAGTACAAATATCATCAGTAAATCGGTTACCGCTAATGTACTAAATGCCGCTTTAATAAAATCAAGATCAGCAAATGCTAACGCCAGTGCTATCCAGCAGCCCATACTCAAGACCGTTATGGTTGTGGAGGCAATGGATGTAGTTAACAAAGTTATAAATTTACCAAGCACCAGCTCTGTACGCGTAATAGGTGTAAGTAGGAGTGTTTCTAGTGTGCCGCGTTCTTTTTCGCCAGCGCCTAAATCAATAGCGGGATAAGTAGCCCCCATTAGTACTAATGGTATAAGTAAGTAAGGTAAAAACCCGCCAATTTTTTCGCCAAGGTTTTCACGTTTATCGGCTGTATCTACTTTAATGACTTCAATTGGGTTAAGAATGGATTTTTGAACAGACTCTTCAATACCAAAACTGATTAGCTTTTGAGTTTGCAGCACGTCACTGTATTCTTTTGCGAGCTCTTTGACGCGTTCGAATAAAAAGTTGATAGATTTTGAATCGTTAAATACAACCTGCCACTGACTTTGTTCACCATTATCTAGTGTTTGCTCAGCATGGCTTGGTAAATAAATACCCATATCAATATCGCCAGCTATAACGCCAGCTTTGAGCTCTTCAATGTTATTGAAGGTTTTAGCCCCTTTATAAAGCTCAAAACTTTTGTGATAAAACACTTTGTCAGTAAATTCTTGTGCGTATTCACCATTGATAATGGCATACGTATTTACTTTTTGTTCTGCATCCATCGCTGCTTGTGAGCTTATAAATGCCATTACGGCAAACAATAACGGAAATATAGCGACAGGGAGCGCAACAACAAATAATAGCGTTTTTTTGTCGCGTAATAACTCTCTTAATTCCTTTTTAAATACCTCAAACATCATGTTTCTCCGTTAATATGTTCATAAACGCTTGATTAAGCTCATCACTATTACCTGCTTGTTTAAATTCATCTACTGTTCCGTCGAAGCAGCTAATACCTTCGTTAATTACAGCGACTCGGTCACATAAAAGTGCAACTTCATCTAAATGATGGGTCGAAAAAATAACAGGTGTACCTTGCGCCTTTAAGCCTTTAATAAATTGAATAACGGTTTGCGTGGTCATTATATCGAGACCCGTTGTTGGCTCATCAAGCACAACAACTGCTGGGCGATGCACAACAGCACGCGCTATATTTGCTTTTTGCTTCATACCTGTTGATAGGTTTTCTGCGCGTTTATCTACAAACTTATGCATATCAAGCAATGTAAATAGCTCATCACAACGCGATGCAATATCGCTTTTGCTCATACCGTGGAGCTTTGCAAAATACTCTATGTTTTCTTTTACAGTTAAGCGGCCATACAAACCGGTAGAGCCCGATAAAAAACCGATAGACTTACGTCCCAGTAGCGGTTTTTTTACAATGTCGTTTCCGGCAATTGTTATTGAGCCTTCATCGGGCTTTAACGCGGTTGAAATCATTCTAAGTGTAGTCGTTTTACCCGCACCATTTGGGCCTAGCAACCCAAGTACTTCACCCTTTGCGCAGCTAAAACTCACATCTCGTACTGAGTGAAAGTAATCTTTATCTTCACGAGGGTCGATGTCGTCTATTTTATTTTTTTTGTGATCTTTAGTTAGCTTAAATTTCTTTTTAAGCCCAGCAACTTCTATCATGTTCGTATCCTTCGTTTCGCTCTAAAATAATCTGTATTGTTGTAAAAAGAGTCGTCTTTGTTTTCGTCATGCCAGCCTGGAACACCTAATAAAGGCAGTGGTGAAAGCTGTTTGTTATCAGCTAAGCAGTTATCTGTATTAATCATCTCATAAAGGGCTTGGTCAAGGTACTGGTATTGAGTTACTAAATCTTTACAAAATATTTCATTAGGTACACAAACAAATAACGCTTTACCTGTTAAGCCTATATAAGGTTTAGTAAGCATTTCGTAATTTGCATGACCAAACATAAAAGGTTTTATTGTTTTACCCCACTCATGTTTGTGTTCAACAAATGCTGTTTTCCATTGATGATCGCAAAGCCACTGCTGCCATTTACTATCACTTATAGCTAATACAACACCACATTCATCAAAGAGCGTTAGCGCATTACGATGCTTAGTACGCTGTTGTAATCCATGTTCAGCTATATCTTGCACATGACGCTGGTTAATAAGTGCTTTGGTTTTAGGAAATAAACACCAAATAAAGCCACCAAATAAGTCATGCCAATTCTCACTGCGTGTAGGTACAACACCCGTTTCAAAAATAACTTGTTCGTAATAACGATCGCCAAAGTCTACCTTTGCATCATCTTTAAAAGTAATAGGAATATTATTCGCATTAATAGCGGTTAAAAATGGAGAAAACCACTGCGGCGCCGGCCAATCTGTTAGTTCGTTAACTTTAAACAGCTCACGTAAATGCGCAAATGCACCTGTTTCTAAACTACTGATTTGCCACTGCTCGGGGGGAGTAAAACGCTTCATTTAAACCTTTAACTATTTATGCCTATAATTTACGAGAAGTTTACCGCAAAAACTGGTTCTACTTAATAGAAGTTAATATACTAATCACAACTTAAAACAAAAAAAGAGCTGACATGAAACATTATTTCTCTCTCACACTCCTCGCCACTGCTGTTTTAGCAGGTTGCGCAACAACAAGTATTACACCTACTGATGTAACAAATGGTTACAACAGTATTCAAGCTGATGAACTGGCTAAACATGTAAAAGTACTCGCATCGGACGAATTTGGTGGTCGTGCTCCTTCATCACCTGGCGAAAAGCTAACGCTTGACTATTTAACTGCGCAGTTTAAAGCTTTAGGTTTAAAACCAGGTAATGGCGACAGTTACTTACAAGAAGTGCCATTAGTTTCTTTAGAAGCAGATTCGAATATGGTGCTTAGTATTGGTGGTAAAGACTACCAATACAAAAAAGACATGGTTATGGGTAGCAGCCGCATAAGCGCACAAGAAGGCATAGAAAATTCTGAACTTGTATTTGTGGGCTACGGCGTTAACGCACCTGAATACAATTGGAATGATTACGAAGGTTTAGACGTTAAGGGCAAAACGGTTGTAATGCTGGTTAACGATCCGGGTTTTGCAACAAAAGACCCTGCTTTATTTACTGGCGACGCAATGACCTATTATGGGCGTTGGACATACAAATACGAAGAAGCGAGTCGCCGTGGTGCTGCAGGTGCAATTATTATTCATGAAACAGCACCTGCATCTTACCCGTGGTCAGTAGTTGAAAACTCATGGAGCGGTGAGCAGTTTGGTTTTCAAAAAGAAAACAACAACATGGACCGTGTAGCTGTTGAAGGCTGGGTTACAACTGACGTAGCAAAAGAGCTTTTTACTAAAGCAGGTTTAGATTTTGATACCGTTAAAACGAATGCTGCCAAAGGTGCTTACCATGTTGATATGGGCGATTTAACTGCTTCTGTTACTATTAAAAACACGATTAAAAAATCGGTGTCGTATAACTTTATCGCCACTTTACCTGGTAGTGAAAAACCAGATGAGCATGTTATTTACTCAGCTCATTGGGATCACTTAGGTACAGATAAAACACGTAAAGGCGATCAAATTTACAACGGTGCTCACGACAATGCAACGGGTACCGCTGGGCTAATTGAAGTAGCTGAAGCCTTTACTAAATTACCAAAGCACCCTAGCCGCTCAATGACATTTTTAGCGGTAACTGCTGAAGAGCAAGGCTTATTAGGGTCTAAATACTATGCGGCAAATCCAGTGATTGCAGCGAATAAAACAGTCGCTAACATAAACATGGATAGCTTAAATTTATTAGGCAAAGTAAAAGACATGAATGTGGTTGGTATTGGTAAATCACAAATGGATGAGTTTTTAGAAACTGCGGCTAAAGAGCAAGGCAGAACAATATCAGGCGATCCTAAACCGTCATCTGGTGGCTATTACCGCTCTGATCACTTTGCATTTGCTAACATGGGTATTCCAGCCATGTACGCAGGCGGTGGNGGCTGCTGATGAAGAAACGGCTAATTACCGTAAACGTATGAGCTTAGTACTTCGCGGTTGTTACCATCAACCATGTGACCGTTACCGTGATGAATGGGATTTATCGGGTGCTGTTCAAGACTTACAATTATTTTATAAGGTAGGTTTCGATATTTCTGAAACAGAACAGTGGCCAACGTGGAATACAAACTCTGAATTTCAGCGTAAGTAGCCCAATTTAATCACAGCCTTTAATTCAAATTTAAACTAACTTAGATTTGGCTATCGAAAAACTCAAACAGAGTAATCGATTTAAATAGATGTAAATGATATTGATTATCATTTAATTGAAATATACAGTGTGACCTAGTAAATTTATTAGGTCGCATTGTATGATTTCACTCCCTCACATTGGTTTTATTACTCCTGCCTCAAAACGATTTTTGAGCCAAAATAAGCGCTTACTGCTGCCTTTATTTATTCTAACTTGCCTTGCAATACCGCAATTACGCGAAATAACAATGACCGCACTAAGTGATGCATTTTTTCAAGTGAGTGTGTTTGTTGCTGCTACCCTTTTAATTTATTACTACGCTATAGAACACTTACCTCAATTAGAGCTTAGTTATTTAAGTGCCAAGTCCCCTATTTTAGAAATTAGCTTTGCAGCGCTTTTAGGTGCATTACCTGGCTGTGGTGGGGCTATTATTGTGGTTACTCAATTTACAAAAGGCCAAGCAAGCTTTGGTGCTATTGTTGCTGTGCTAACAGCTACAATGGGCGATGCAGCGTTTTTATTACTTGCTACCCGCCCTACTGAAGGCTTGTTAATTATGGGGATAGGGTTAGTTGTGGGTACATTCAGTGGTTTACTGGTTAATAAAATACACAAAAAAGACTTTTTACGCCCAACAGCGCAAGAACAAAAGCACCAAATTAAAATACTCTCAACTAACATTATTAAAATCAGTAAACCGGTTTGGATGGTAGCAATTATCCCAAGCCTTATAATTGCCTTTTTTATTGCGTTTAATGTTGATTTTTCACAGTTTGGTTCAAGCACAAGCACTGTAATTACGCTATTTGGTGCATTAATGGCTTTATTTATTGTGAGTATTTGGGCACTTTCGTCAAGAGGTGAAAGCTATCAAGAAGTAACGTCAGAAGACGATGCATGTAACCCCCCTTCTAAAATAATAAAAGTATTACAAGATACCCATTTTGTAACGGCATGGGTTGTAGCCTCTTTTATGCTATTTGAGATTTTGGTTAACATTACAGGACTTGATTTAAAAACGTGGTTTGTACATTACGCCTATTTAGCCCCATTAATTGCAGTGCTTATTGGATTTTCACCCGGCTGTGGCCCGCAAATAATTGTTACAACGCTTTATATTCAAGGCATTATTCCCTTTAGTGCTTTAGCAGGAAACGCAATTTCTAACGATGGTGATGCGTTATTTCCAGCAATAGCAATGGCGCCCAAAGCTGCAGTTATAGCTACACTTTATACGTCTATTCCCGCATTAATAGTTGGTTATGGGTTGTATTTTTTTGTTGAAATTTAAAAAATGAGATTTAAAAAACACAAAAGCTCAGCAATTGCTGAGCTTTTAACATGTTAAGTTATTCTTACTTATACAGTTGCTGGTTCTGCTGCTAATTCTTTAGGATTTGGACCAAAATCGTTTTCACCTTCGTGCGAATCTTGCGCAAGAAAAACAATTAAAACTATCCAGCCAATGATTGGTATTAACCAAAGCAACTGCCACCAGCCTGAACGGCCTGTGTCATGTAAACGACGAGCGCCAATACTTAAGCCAGGAATAAATAGCGCTAAGCTATAAATAGAGCTTACGAACATTGTGTTTGTAATACCATCTATAACACTTGTTAAAAGCGAAAAAATAATATTAATTAGCATAAACATCCAAAATGCTTTACGACGATTACGGCCTGAAAAATCTGCGTAGCTACGCAACGCGTTCATATAATGTTCCATGAAATTTCCTTAGTGTTATTTTTTATATTCCCTAACGGGGTTAATCTAATTACTTTTTAGTAACATTTGTATCTTAATTAAAAACAGCTGACATTAAAACAAAAAACCAGCTAAAAGCTGGTTTTTATTACATATTAACAATTTAGCTATTAACTCATAGCCATCATCATTGCCGATGGGTTTTCTAAGTACGATTTCCATAGGTTATTAAAGCGAGCAATAGTGCCCCCATCAATAACACGATGATCGCCAGACCAGCTCACTTGCATAATAGCTTTACTCACAACCTGCCCACTTTCATCAAAACGCGGTAGATGCTGCAGTTTACCTAGCGCAACAATAGCCACTTCTGGTTTATTAATTATAGGGGTCGCAATAGTGCCGCCAATAGCTCCAATGTTAGAGATGCTAATTGTCCCACCTTTTAAATCATCGGGTGCAACACGGCCTTCTCGCGCTGAATGAGTTAAACGGGTTAAATCATTTGCCACATCAACAATGCTCTTACTCTGGCACGATTTAATATTAGGCACTAACAAGCCAATTTTAGAATCAACCGCTATACCGATATTATGATCGTTATAATAGGTAAGCTCTGAGCATTCATCGTTCACTTTTGAATTAAGTACAGGGTACTCTTTCATTGCTAGCGAGAGTGCTTTTACAAAAAATGGCATCATGGTGAGCTTAACGCCTTGTGCTTTGTACTGCTCTTTTAAAGAGCTACGCAAAGCTATAAGCTGTGTTAAGTCTATTTCATCACTAAACGTAAAGTGCGGAATAGTTGAAACCGAAGCTACCATTTGCTTGGCCATGGCCGCTTTAATACCTTTAATTTGCTCTACTCGTACGCCACCGCTTTGATTCTGTGTTTGGTTTTGTACTGCACTTTGAGAAGCATCGCTATTAAGCGGTGAAGTATCAATAGTATTTGGCACTTCGCCTTTTACAAACTCTTCAATATCTTGCTTGTAAATACGTCCATTTTTACCACTACCTGGTACACAGGTTAAATCAACATCTAGCTCACGTGCTTTACGACGAACCGCAGGAGATGCAACCGCTTTTTGATTGATAACTTTAGCAGCTTGCTGCGTTTTAACAGGGGCAAATTTTTCAGCGACGGCATTAGCTTGAGCCTTTACGACCGCTTGGTTTATATCAACACTTGGTTTTGCTGCACTGCCTGCAATTGTCATTTGAAACAACGGGCTATGTACTTTTGCTATTTCACCTTTCTGGTAATATAGTTTTTTTACTGTGCCTGTATATTTTGCCGGAATTTGTACTAATGCTTTGTCGGTCATTACGTCACAAACCGCTTGGTCTTCTTCTATTTCGTCGCCTTCAGCAACTAACCAATCAACAATCTCACACTCAACAATACCTTCACCGATATCCGGTAATATAAAGTCCTCAACCACATCAGCTGCATCATTAGTTTTATTTTCAGCTTGTACTGGCTCTTGTACTACTTCATTGTTAGTGTTTTCACCTGCTACATCCATAGCGAATAAAGGGGCATGTACTTTAGCAATCTCACCTTTTAGATAATATAGCTTTGAAATAACGCCATCATGCACTGCCGGAATTTGTACTAATGCTTTGTCTGTCATAACATCGCAAATTGGCTGATCCTCAGATACGGTATCGCCTTCTTGTACTAGCCATTCAACTACTTCGCATTCAACAATGCCTTCACCAATATCGGGTAATATAAAATCTTTAGCCATGGTAACCCCTAAAAATCCATTGATTGTTTAATTGCAGCCAACACTTTTAGTGCATCCGGTACGTATTCTTTTTCAAGTGCCAGCGGGTATGGCGTATCTAGACCACATACACGTAAAATTGGCGACTCTAAATGCAAGAAACACTCTTGTTGTATTGTTGCGGCTATCTCTGCACCAAAGCCATTGGTTATAGGCGCTTCATGACTCACGATTAAACGGCCGGTTTTAATAACCGATTTAGCAATCGTTTCAACATCCCATGGTAAAATACTACGAAGATCAATAACTTCACAGCTTATACCTTGCTCACTTGCTTGCTTTGCTGCATCTTCAATAATCTCCATTTGAGCACCCCACGCTAAGAGCGTAATATCGGCACCCTCTTGCACTACTTCAGCCGTGCCTAATTCAATACTATAATCTTCTTCTGGCACTTCGCCAATTGATGCACGATATAAACGCTTAGGCTCAAAAAATATGACCGGGTTATCATCTTTAATTGATGCACGTAATAAACCTTTAGCTTGATAAGGGTTACGCGGTACAACTACTTTCAAACCCGGTGTGTGCGCAAAATACGCTTCGGGTGATTGTGAATGATATAAACCACCGGCAATACCGCCACCATAAGGTGTACGAATAGTTAAGTTACCCACATTAAATTCATTACCACTGCGATAACGAAATTTAGCGGCTTCATTTACTATTTGATCAAACGCTGGGAAAATATAATCAGCAAATTGAATTTCTGCCAATGCAGGCGCACCAAAAGCTGCTAAACCATTAGCAAAACCTAAAATACCTTGCTCGGTTAAAGGCGTATTAAAAACACGATGTTTACCGTACTTCTCTTGCAAGCCCGATGTTGCTCTAAATACACCACCGAAGTAACCAACATCTTCACCAAAAATACAGGCTTGAGGGTGTTCATTCATCGTAATATCGAGAGCAGAGTTAATTGCGTGGAGCATGTTCATTTTAGCCATTACTTAATTCTCCCTGCGGTTACTGGGTAAGCATCTGGATGCTGTTTGATATGTTCTTTTAGTTGCTCGTACTGGCGTTGCAATAATGGAATTGGTGTATCGTAAACGTCAGATACCAGTTCTTCTAAAGCGGGCTTTGCAACAACTTCAGCACGTTTAAGCGCTGCTAAAATTTCTTCACGAATCGACTCTTTTGCTTTTATATCGTCTTCTTCGTTTAACCAGTCTTGCTTGACCAACCATTTTCTAAATTTATCAATAGGGCACGTTTGATGATTAGCTTCTTCATCTTTAGAGCGATAACCACTTGGATCGTCTGACGTAGAGTGCGCACCCAAACGATAAGCAATCGATTCAATGAGTACAGGCTCACCTTGTGTTGAGGCTATTTCGCGTGCTTTTTTAGTCGCCGCATACACAGCAAGTGCATCTGTGCCATCAACACGAATTGTTTTAATGCCATAACCCACACCACGCGAGGCAATACCATCGCCTTTAAATTGCTCATCAGCAGGGGTTGATATTGCATAGCCGTTATTACGTGCAAAAAATATAACCGGCGCTCTGTGAACAGCGGCCATATTTAAACCGGCATGAAAGTCACCTTCAGATGCAGCACCTTCACCAAAGTAACAAATAGTCACATTATCAATTGTGCTGGCAAGCTCGCCTGTTTTAGCGTCGATGTGCTTTATTTTTTGGCCATATGCATAACCCGTTGCCTGTGGTATTTGCGTACCCAATGGCGATGAGATCGTCATGTAGTTTAGCGCTTTAGAACCATAGTGGATTGGCATTTGACGACCTTTGCCTAAATCCAATTCATTTGAAAACATTTGGTTCATAAATTGATCAAGCGTAAAGCCACGATAATGCAGGGCTGCCTGTTCACGATATTGAGCCATGATCATATCGTCTTGATCAAGTGCAGCAGCAGAGGCTGNGTAACTGCGGCTTCTTCGCCTAGGCATTGCATATAAAAACTAACACGGCCTTGGCGCTGCGCGCCTTGCATACGTTCATCTAACAAACGTATAAAACGCATTGTTTCATATAACTTAATAGCGGTATGTTTTGAAATGTCAGGTGCGGTTGCACTAGGATGAATGTCGCCGTCCTCAGTTAAAATACTAAGGGTTGGAATATTAAGCGCTTGACCATCAATAAATTCAAGCTCGTGGTTAATATTCAGCGATACGTTATTTGGATTACTCATAACCTACCTTCTTTTGTTGTCGGTAAAACAGTGCCCCTTTAAATTATTATTGTGGGTGATTGTTGCTGGTTAAACTTTGCAACATCTGCACTATCTTTAATTAAAGCTGCCAACACTTTACGTTAACGTAAAGTGTTATTCAACAGATCTGGGACGAAACAAAAGCAAATACTGGTTAAATAAGTGGCAAGTTAACGATACGGTTACTTTAATTAATAGTAATCATATAGTTAACTTCAAGCTATTAGTGGTCTGATGAGTTAAATTAGACGAAATTGCTATCAATATCCATTGGAATAACAGTAAGGAGTGCTCTTTGCCCTAATGCTACGCTCGCATTTGGAAAAATAATAGCCTCTCCTTCAACGTCAGCGTAAATCGCTGTATCACCATCGGTTGCAAGTAGTTCACCTTTCGCAAAGCCAGTAAAGTTCTCGGCATCGTCAGAAAAAGGAAAACTAAAATCGTTCTGCGTTCTATTAATTGTGCGATGGACAGCAAACAATTCAAAATCGTTTGCATTAAATTCAGGGTATTTAACTTCATTTTGACTAATTAATGCAGTTAAGGTTTGCTTTGTTTTTTCAAAGCGAGCTATATCGTTTTGACCAAATGGCTTAACTTGACCCAGCTCTACCGTAAAAGAGTCAGCACCGTGTATAAATGACGAATAATAGCTAAATGTTGTTGCAGGAGATTTCATCATAAGCACGGTATTTACACCACAACTCAATAAAAATTGTAGCTGCGACTTTTTCCATGGCTTACCATGTAAAAATGGATACACAGCAAATTTTTCGTTTTTAGAGCCTCTAATTGCAGTGTGCAAGTCGTAATGACATCGCGTACTGCCTTGCTCGCCACGTGTATAAAAATCGCTTACGTATTGCTCAAGCTTTGCAGCGCGGTTTCGCTCATTATTCATTGGTACACCTTCAACTGTATGGTGACCATTAAATAATCTATTTAAGTTTTCTTCTACAAAACGCAGGCCAATATTAATTGATTGTGGATTACCGTAAATAAACAAAGCGCGCTGCTTAAGTATCAGCTCGCCTTTTATAATTTGTTTAATAAGTGCATCACAAATTTCAATTGGCGCAGTTTCGTTACCGTGTACAGCGCTTGAATAAACTACATCTTTTGACGTTGTAACAGCAGGTTGAAACTCAATGACTCCGGTATCGTGTATATTTACAAGAGTCCCATTATCTAAAACAAACTCACCTGCATCTAAATGCCATTCGTTGTCACGACTAAGCGTTAAAAAATCGCCAGTTTGTTTTAATTCATTTAAGTAAGATGGATTGGCTGACATATAATAAGCCCTTTAAAAATAATGTGAGAGTAGACTCTTATGCATATATTTTTATAAATACACAAGGTATAGAAACGAAAACGGCTGAATAAATCAGCCGTTTTAAAATTATTAGATTAAGTTAGCTTATAACGGAATCTACAAGCTTTTTAGCTTCTTTTTCAAGTAACGCTAAATGCTCTTCACCTTTAAATGATTCAAGGTATATTTTATAAATATCTTCAGTACCTGATGGACGCGCTGCAAACCAGCCANATCGTTACCGGGTGCATGAGTCAATTTTTGCAAAATAGGCTCGCCAGCAAGTGTATCTGCTTTAACATCAGAAGCACTCAATGCTTTTAAACGTGATTTTTGACCGCTTGTGGCTGGTGCATCTAGGCGTTTATAAATTGGAGAACCAAACTCTTGTTCTAATTCTTTATAAAGCGCTGATGGCGTTTTACCTGTCACAGCTAGTATTTCTGCAGCGAGTAGACCCATAATGAAGCCGTCTTTATCTGTACACCATACAGAGCCATCAAAACGTAAGAATGCAGCACCTGCGCTTTCTTCACCACCAAAGGCAAGCTTGCCTTTGCTTAAGCCTTCAACAAACCATTTAAAGCCTACTGGTACTTCTTTAACCTTACGGTTGTTACGAGCAGCTACTTTGTCGATCATAGAGCTAGAAACCAATGTTTTACCAATTTCTACGGTTTCATTCCAATCACGGTGTTTAAGTAAGTAATCGATTGCCACTGCTAAAAAGTGGTTTGGATTCATTAAACCATCTGGCGTTACAATACCGTGACGATCGTAGTCAGGGTCGTTACCAATAGACACATCAAAATCATCTTTTAGTGCAATAAGATTTGCCATTGAATAAGGTGATGAACAATCCATACGAATTTTGCCGTCTTTATCAAGTGGCATAAAAGCAAAACGTGGATCAACAACATCATTAACTACGGTTAAATCTAAATTATATTTTTTTGCAATGACTGGCCAAAAGTTGATGCCTGAACCACCTAGTGGATCGATACCTATTTTAATACCTGCATCGCTGATTGCTTTTAAATTAACGATATTTGCTAAGTCATCAATATAAGGAGTCATTAAATCTTCGTAGCGGATAAAGCCAGAACGCGAAGCTTTAGCGAATGGAAATAACTCAACTTCAACTAAATCTTCTAATAAAAGTTGATTTGCTCTGTCTTCAATCCATTTAGTGACGTCGGTATCAGCAGGCCCNCCCGCCATTAGGTGGGTTGTATTTAAAGCCACCATCTTCAGGAGGGTTATGCGAAGGCGTAACAACAATCCCGTCTGCTAATTCATTTGGGTGTAGCTTATTGTGGCTCACTATGGCATGGCTGATAACTGGCGTTGGTGTAAAATCACCGTCTTCTTGCGTTATCACTTGCACTTCGTTAGCAACTAATACTTCAATAGCCGAGTTAAATGCAGCTTCACTCAATGCGTGTGTGTCTTTGCCTAAAAATAACGGACCAAATATGTCATTTTGTTTTCTGTAATCACAAATAGCCTGAGTAATAGCTAAAATGTGTGACTCGTTAAATTTAACATCGTAAGAACAACCACGGTGCCCTGAGGTACCAAAGGCAACACAATGCTCTGGATTTTGTTCAAGATCAGGTTCATTTAAGTAATACGCAGATACTAATTTAGGTACGTTAACCAGTGCCGATTGTGGAGCAGTTTTGCCTGCGCCTGAGTGAATAGCCATTATATTTCCTTACAGGTAATCGCGAATTTTTTCAGCTTGCTCTGCACTATATCCAAGGCAAAGAGCAACTTCATGAAGCATCATTTTTTTACGCGTTGTATTAGAATTAGTCATAACCCAATATTCACTATCGGTTATGTTTTTAGGATTCATACTACTACCGCTATTTACTAAAGCTTCTTTACTAGTAGCAAAGTAAACACGGTCACGCCCTTTTATGTCTAATACCGCAGAAAAATCAGTTTTATGTGTGCGGTAAAATGCACTTAAAATAAACAAAAAGCGTCCAACAACACCTTTTTGCATTGCCAGCTCTTCTTTATTTAATACATTAAAAACATTATCGCTTTTTTGCTTCACGGGTGCGTGAGCTACAGGCGTTTGTTTTTTTGAAGTCTCAGCAGCAGATGGCTCTGAGCTTTTTAATGTGGCGGTAGACGTAGTCGCAGTTTGATTATTTTGAGTTAGTTCTACGTTTGCGGTTTGAATTTTTTCGCCGCTCAGATTTAATAAACGACGTAAAATAGTGGATGCACTTTCACCAATACTTTGCGTATTGCTTGCAATATATTGATATAACTCGTCGTCTATGTCGATTTGTTTCATGTTCTTCCTGTCATTACGGGTCACATTTTTTTCTCCCGTGTGATTATACCCAAACCAATCAGAAATGCGAGTTACAACAAGCACTCCGGTAAACATATTAATATTTACCTCATTGTTGTTGATTTAACAAACAAAAGCACAATTTAATAAATAGTCGCTGTATTTTTTGCTTTTTAGAGCAATGCTCGGCAAACTATGGCGAAATTTTCAGGAGGCGGGTATGCAGTTAAATTACAAGCAACAAGGGCAAGGTCCTAATGTTATTTTGATACATGGGCTTTTTGGATCATTAGAAAACCTAAATGTAATAGCAAAACCATTAAGTGAACACTTTAATGTTATTAACGTCGATTTACGTAACCACGGGCTTTCTCCGCATAGCAACGAAATGAACTACCCGGCAATGGCACAAGATATTGTTGAGTTATTAGCACATTTGAACATAGATAAAGCACATTTAGTTGGGCATTCTATGGGTGGTAAAGTAGCAATGGAATTAGCACTTACACATCCTGAACTTGTAAATAAGCTTGTTGTACTTGATATAGCACCTGTTAGTTACCCTGCTCGGCACACAAAAATATTACAGGCATTAAAAGCGGTTTCAGCACAATCAATAGACGATAGAAAACAAGCTGATATAATTATGCAGCCTTACATAGAAGAACTGGGAGTTCGACAGTTTCTACTTAAAAGCCTCGCTAAAAATGAGGAAGATCATTTTGCATGGCGATTTAACTTAAATGTGCTTGACGAAAAATATTCTACTATCACATCCAATGTTAATGAAAATAATTCTTGTTTGTGCGATACTCTTTTCATTAAAGGTAATGATTCTGACTATATTTTGCCCGAGCATCGTACTGCAATTAAAGCTCGCTTTAAAAATACCAAGGCTAAAATAATTCATGGCGCAGGCCATTGGCTTCATGCTCAAAAGCCACTTGCTGTAAATAAAGCGATAAACGACTTTTTAACTGCGGTTTAAAGCAATTTTAATCGCGTGTTTTTGATTTTGCGCACTAAATATATGAATAATTATATGCTATAGTACGCGCCGTTTAATTTAAAGGTTATACGTTGATGGTCAGTCAGTTAATTAACGAATTTGATACCCTAGGGTTGTATTTTGGCTTAGCCGGTATTTTCATATTCATCGGCATGGCAATTAAAGACGTACTAAAAAGTGGCAATGTGCCTAAGTTCGGACAATACATTGTCTGGGGCGTGCTCTTTTTAGGTTGTTCAGGCTTTATTGCTAAAGGTCTTATTCAAGTATTTTGGCAAGGCGCAGGTGTAGGTTAAGCATGGCGAAGTCAGAAACAGATAGAACTACACTCGATTTATTTGAATACGAAAAACGCCCAGGCAGACCTAAAACCAATCCCCTTTCACGGGATATGCAGTTAAAGGTAAATAAACGTAATCAAATAAAAAGAGATAAAGCACGTGGCTTAAAGCGTGTTGAATTTAAAGTTTCATCGCAGTTATATCAAGCATTGAGTGATATGGCAGATGCACAAAATATTAGCCGCAGTGCGCTGATTGAAACGATTTTACAAGAAAGATTGGCTATTGATACATAAAAGGTTTTAAATCCATGGCAAGTGTAGGCATTTTTTTCGGAAGTGACACAGGTAACACAGAACACGTAGCAAAAATGATCCAAAAAGAATTGGGTAAAAAGCTAGTGGCTGTTCATGATATTGCAAAAAGCTCTAAAGAAGAGATTGCTGAATTTGATTTGATCTTATTCGGTATCCCTACTTGGTACTACGGCGAAGCACAATGTGACTGGGATGACTTTTTTCCAGAACTTGAAGAAGTTGACTTTGAAGGTAAACTTGTTGCTATTTTTGGTTGTGGAGACCAAGAAGATTACGCTGAGTACTTTTTAGATGCGATGGGCATGATCAACGATATCGTTACTGAACGTGGCGCTATTGTTGTTGGTCATTGGCCGAGCGAAAGCTATGACTTTGAAGCATCTAAAGGCATGGCTGATGATAAGCATTTTGTAGGTTTGGGCATCGACGAAGACCGTCAACCAGAGCTTACAGAACAACGTGTTAAAGCATGGTCTGCTCAAGTATATGAAGAAATGTGTTTAAGTGAATTAGCTGACTAATTTACTGCATATATCGCTAGCTGTTTAAATAATTATCAAACAGTTAGCGTTTTAAGCTTTAGTGGCAATATAAATCAATTGTTCTTTGCACTTAACGCTTAGGCACGTTATCCTGTTTGTTGCTAATGTGTCGTGTACATCTTTGCAAGATGTCTAGTATAACCAAATAAAATTGAGACAGATTTAATGACTGATCATAACTTGGAACTTAAAAAAGCCGGTTTAAAAGTAACTTTACCGCGTATTAAAATATTAGAGATTTTACAATCTCCAGATAACCAACACATCAGTGCTGAAGATGTTTACAAAATTCTTTTGGATCTAGGTGAAGAAATTGGTCTTGCAACTGTATACCGCGTACTTAACCAATTTGATGATGCGGGTATTGTAAGCCGTCATCACTTTGAAGGTGGCAAATCAGTATTTGAACTTTCAGGAAGCACACACCACGATCATTTAGTATGTTTGAAGTGTGGCAAAGTTGTAGAGTTTGAAGATGAGATGATTGAACGTCGTCAACTTGAAATTTCTGAAGAAAATGGTATTACACTTACAAACCATTCTTTATATTTATACGGTGAGTGTAATGATAAAGCAGCGTGTAAAGAATTTAGCGACGCTAACAGCTAATACCGCTTTTAAAAAGCAATAAAAAACCTGCTAAGTGCAGGTTTTTTTGTGTCTAAAATACGCTTGTAATGAATATACCCAGTAAAAACTGGGGATATTAAACCTGAACTCTGGTTAAGAGATTTACCAACGTATTGAATCATGGTGATATTTAAATTTATTTTCTCTAGCCAGAGATTTTAAGTGAAAACAAGGCGAATTCACGCGTCAATAGCTGGCCTATTGCAAGTAAATTCAACGCAGTTAGCGCTGAAAATAGCTGCTCGAGATAGATTTATTATCCAGAGTTCAGGTTTTTTAGATATTACTTATTGAGTTTTAGACCATGAATCACGAAGACCCACTGTTTGGTTAAATACAACGTTCTCTGATTTAGAATCACGAGAGAAATAACCTGTACGCTCAAACTGAAAGCCCTGCTCTGCTTGTGAATTAGCAAGCGATGGCTCTAATTTAGCGTTTGATAAAACAACCAGTGACTCAGGATTTAATGTTGTTTCAAACTCATCAGCGGCTGCTGGGTTTGGAACACTAAACAAACGATCGTATAAACGAACTTCTGCCGTAATAGACTCTGGTGCTGAAACCCAGTGAATAACACCTTTTACTTTACGACCATCACTTGGGTTTTTACCAAGTGTTTCGCTGTCGTATGTACAGAAGATAGTTGTGATTTCACCATTTTCGTCTTTTTCAACACGCTGTGCTTTAATAACATACGCACCACGTAAGCGTACTTCTTTATCAAGCACTAAACGTTTAAACTTGTTATTCGCTTCTTCTTTAAAGTCTTCTCGTTCAATATAGATTTCACGAGTAAATGGTACATCACGACGACCCATTTCTTCTTTATTTGGGTGGTTAGCCACTGATAAAGTTTCAACTTTATCTGCATCGTAGTTTTCAATAACAACTTTAACAGGATCGAGTACGGCCATTGCACGTGGTGCATTTTCGTTTAGATCCTCACGGATACATGCTTCAAGCATACCCATTTCAACCATATTCTCTTGTTTTGTTACACCAATACGCAAACAAAACTCACGGATTGAACCTGGTGTATAACCACGGCGACGTAGACCTGCAATTGTAGGCATGCGTGGGTCATCCCACCCTTCTACATGGTTATTTACCACTAAATCACTTAGCTTACGCTTAGACATAATTGTGTATTCAAGATTTAAACGTGAAAACTCAATTTGCTGTGGGTGACACTCTAAACTAATGTTATCAAGTACCCAGTCGTACAAACGACGGTTATCTTGAAACTCGAGTGTGCATAATGAATGTGTAATACCTTCGAGTGCATCAGAAATACAGTGCGTGAAGTCATACATTGGGTAAATGCACCACTTGTCTGCTGTTTGATGATGATGAGCAAAACGTACGCGATAAATAATTGGATCGCGAAGCACCATAAATGAACTAGCCATATCAATTTTAGCACGTAGGACACATTCACCTTCTTTGAATTCGCCAGCACGCATTTTTTCAAATAACGCTAGGTTTGCTTCAACTGATGTATCTCTGTACGGGCTATTTTTACCTGGCTCTTTCAATGTACCACGGTATTGGCGTGCTTCGTCTGCTGTTAAAAAGCAAACGTACGCTAAGCCTTTATTTATAAGCTCAACAGCGTAACCATATAAAGTATCAAAATAGTTAGAAGAATACTTTATATCGCCATCCCAGTTAAAACCTAACCACTGTACGTCTTCTTTTATAGAATTAACGTAGTTAATGTCTTCTTTTTCTGGGTTTGTATCGTCAAAACGTAAGTTACATAAACCGTTATAATCTTTTGCGATGCCAAAATTTAAACAAATTGATTTGGCATGACCAATATGCAAAAAGCCATTAGGTTCAGGTGGAAAACGTGTATGCGTTGTTGCATGCTTTTTACTTGCTAAGTCTTCATCAATTCGGGTTCTAATAAAGTTACTTGGGCGATTCTCAATTTCCGCCATAGGAGTGCAGTCCTCTAAATATTACGTAATAACAAAACTAATGCATTATTACAAAAACATACACTAACATACAGCACTAGATTAAGGTTTATTTTTGATATTGCTTAACTTTAATTCAGCTGAACCATTGTTTATGAATAAAATTTGTTTTAACGCAATATTTAAGTCATCTAAACAGTTTATAGTAGGTAAATAACCTACATTATAAGGATTCGAAGATGGCGACACTTAATCAACATCGTGTATATATTCCAACTAATGCACGCGCTAACCACTATCTTTTAGCTGAAATAACCCCTAATCACGATTTTTATAAAAGCTTTAGTGATATAAATTGCTGCTATGAACGTATTGCACGCCAGCTGTTCGCTTCTTGTGATGAGTATGAGCTTTATAATGTGCACTTATTAGCGAATGATAAACTACCCGTTGTAAGATTTAATGATGAGTCTTATCAATTAGAAACAGATAAACAAATGCTCTTTTTTTATAATCCTCGTTATCACGAAGCGCATAAGATTTATTACACTGAAGGTACACCGAGTAAAAAAATACGCATTCTATTTTTAGCAACAGGCGATGATTTACGAGCCAACTCTGCAGAATTTCATAATAAAGTTCAAAAAGTGTTAGACACTTTACAAGAACAACTCTTAATAAATCAACCCCAGTTTAAACTACGCGACCATCAACACTTAACGTATGACCTATTTGCTAAAGAAAAAGGCAACAAGGAAAGCTATGGTTACAAATTAAGAAGTCTCTACCCTCGCTACCAGTCAAGACAATGCAGCATACCCAATGATTATGCTGAGATGACTTACGCCACTTTTACTATACCGGTTTCGCGCGCAATTAAAACGCAGTTTCAAACACTAATGAACACAAACGACTATGCTAAATTTTATGACTACTTTGCATATGCATTTATACGTGCGTGTCAAAATAACAACTTAAACCATGGCGCTATGGTTGCTAACGGCGCAACGCCTATTATACGCAATAGTAAAATAGATAAGAGTGAAGGCAATGATGAACTTCAAAAGTTAAGTTTTGATATTGAATCTAATGAAAATCAAATTAAGCACTTTTATGAAGCAAATAAATTAGTAGAAACGCTGCATTTTGTAGTAGTAGCAACGCAGCAGGATAAACATGAAATGGGCTACGGTCGATTTATGAACCAAGTAGAAAAAACAATCTATACTCTGTGTAATGAGCTGGCTATAAATAAACAACGCCAAGACTTATCTGTACGTTTTTTCCAGCATATTAGTTACCCGTTCTAAATTTTCATCTAATAACAAAAAGGCCCGCATATGCGGGCCTTTTTAAAGGAAACAAGCGATTACCAGCCTGTTTTCTCTTTAAGTGCTTTACCGATATCAGCAAGTGAACGTACAGTTTTTACGCCCGCAGCTTCTAATGCAGCAAATTTCTCATCAGCAGTACCTTTACCGCCGGCAATGATTGCGCCAGCGTGACCCATACGCTTACCTTCTGGTGCAGTAACACCAGCAATGTAAGATACTACAGGTTTAGTTACGTGAGCTTTGATGTACTCTGCAGCTTCTTCTTCTGCAGTACCACCAATTTCACCAATCATTACGATTGCTTCAGTTTGTGGATCTTTTTCGAACATTTCTAGAACGTCGATAAAGTTAGTACCTGGAATTGGATCACCACCAATACCAACACACGTAGACTGACCAAAACCAGCATCAGTAGTTTGCTTAACTGCTTCGTACGTTAAAGTACCAGAGCGAGAAACAATACCTACTTTACCAGGTTTGTGGATATGACCAGGCATGATACCAATCTTAGTTTGACCAGGAGTAATAACACCTGGGCAGTTAGGACCGATCATACGAGTACCTGTTTGATCTAGTTTGATTTTAACATCAACCATATCAAGTGTAGGGATACCTTCAGTAATACAAACTATTAGCTCGATGCCAGCATCGATAGCTTCTAAGATTGCATCTTTACAGAAAGGAGCTGGTACGTAGATAACTGAAGCAGTTGCGCCAGTTTCTTTTACAGCATCACGAACTGTGTTGAATACAGGAAGACCAAGGTGCGTTTGACCGCCTTTACCTGGGCTAACACCACCAACCATTTGTGTACCGTACTCAAGCGCTTGCTCTGAGTGGAAAGTACCTTGGCCACCAGTGAAACCTTGACAGATAACTTTTGTATCTTTATTGATTAATACAGACATTATTTGCCCTCCGCAGCAGCAACAACTTTTTCAGCAGCGTCTGTTAGTGATTCAGCAGCAATGATATCTAGACCTGAGTTCTTAAGAACTTCACGACCTAATTCAGCATTAGTACCTTCTAAACGTACAACTACTGGTACGGTTACGCCAACTTCTTTAACTGCGCCAATGATGCCTTCAGCAATCATGTCACAACGAACGATGCCGCCAAAGATGTTTACTAAAACAGCTTTAACATTGTCGTCAGAAAGAATGATTTTGAATGCTTCAGAAACACGTTCTTTAGTAGCACCGCCACCAACATCCAAGAAGTTAGCCGGCTTGCCGCCGTGTAGGTTTACGATGTCCATAGTACCCATTGCTAGGCCTGCACCGTTAACCATACAACCAACATTACCGTCTAGAGCAACGTAGTTAAGCTCGAAGCTTGCTGCGTGTGCTTCACGAGCATCTTCTTGAGATGGATCGTGGAATTCACGGATTTTAGGTTGACGGTAAAGTGCATTACCATCAATACCGATTTTGCCGTCAAGACAGTGAAGGTTGCCTTCATCTGTAATTACTAACGGGTTGATTTCAAGTAGTGCGAAATCAAAATCAGTGAACATTTTACCAAGACCCATAAAGATCTTAACAAACTGTTTCATTTGTACTGGGTTAAGACCCAATTTGAAACCTAGTTCACGTGCTTGGTAAGCTTGAGGACCTACTAACGGGTCGATCTCTGCTTTGTGGATAAGCTCTGGTGTTTCTTCAGCAACAGTTTCAATTTCAACGCCGCCTTCAGTAGACGCCATGAAAACGACTTTACGAGATGCACGGTCAACTACTGCACCTAGGTACAATTCGTTAGCAATGTCAGTACAGCTTTCTACTAAAATTTTAGCTACAGGCTGTCCTTTCTCGTCTGTTTGGTAAGTAACTAGGTTTTTACCTAACCAGTTAGCTGCAAACGCTTTTACTTCTTCGATAGTTTTTACTAGCTTTACACCGCCAGCTTTACCACGTCCACCTGCGTGAACCTGAGTTTTAACAACCCACATATCGCCGCCAATTTTTTCAGNCTGCAGCAGCTTCTTCAGGTGTATCGCAAGCGTAACCTGTAGAAACGGGTAAACCATATTCGGCAAAAAGTTGTTTTGCCTGATACTCATGCAAATTCATGATGCTTTATCCAATTTTTTATACTAAAAGAGCTGAATATTTTTTCAAATAAACAACTATCCCAAATTGCGCACCTAGTATAGATCCCAAGGCTTAACATGAAAACCCCAGTACGACCAAAGGCGCAAAAAAAAAGCTGTGAATGTTCATTCACAGCTTACATTTCATACAACTAGATTAAACATCTAGCAATAAGCGAGTTGGATCTTCAAGTAACTCTTTAATAGTCACTAAGAAACCAACAGATTCTTTACCATCAATGATACGGTGGTCATAAGAAAGTGCTAAATACATCATAGGTAGTATTTCAACTTTACCATTTACAGCCATCGGACGGTCTTGGATTTTATGCATACCCAAGATTGAAGACTGTGGCAAGTTAATGATAGGTGTAGATAGCAATGAACCAAATACGCCACCATTAGTAATAGTGAAATTACCACCCGTCATATCAGCAAGCGTAAGCTTACCATCACGACCTTTAAGTGCTAGCTCACGAATACCTTTTTCGATTTCAGCAACAGATAGTTTGTCACAATCTTTAAGTACTGGAGTAACTAAGCCACGTGGAGTAGATACTGCAATGCTGATATCGAAATAGTTATGGTAAACAATATCGTCACCATCAATTGATGCATTTACATCTGGGAAACGCTTAAGAGCTTCAGTTACCGCTTTCACATAGAAAGACATGAAACCTAAACGAATGCCGTGACGCTTTTCAAACGTTTCTTGGTACTGCTTACGAAGGCTCATGATTGGTCCCATGTTCACTTCGTTGAATGTAGTTAACATTGCAGTTGAGTTTTTAGCTTCAAGAAGGCGTGTCGCAATCGTTTTACGTAAACGAGTCATAGGTACACGTTTTTGAGTACGATCGCCCATTGGTGCTGCAGGAGCAGAAGCTTCTGCTTTTTTAGCCGCTGGCGCTGGTGCTTTTAAGAAAGTATCAACGTCTTCTTTAGTTACACGACCATTTTTACCCGTGCCTTTAATTTTAGAAGCGTCTAGGCCTTTCTCAGCAATTAAACGACGAACTGATGGTGTTAACACATCTGAACTTTCGCTTGAATCTGCTGCTGGCGCTGCGTCTGCTTTTGCAGCTGGNCCGCCTGCTTTAACCGAACCAATTACTTGCTCGCCTAGTACAGTATCGCCTTCGCCGTGAATGATATCACCCATGATGCCATCTTCTTGAGCTACTACTTCAAGAACAACTTTATCTGTTTCAATATCTACCAAGTTTTGGTCGCGTGTTACCGCGTCACCTGGTTGTACATGCCATGTAGCAATTGTTGCGTCTGCAACTGATTCTGGAAGTACAGGTACTTTAATATCCACTTCTTTACCTTCTGATGCTGGTGCTGATTGCGCCACTGGCGCGTCTTCTGATTTAGCTGGTGCTGATTCTTCTTTAGTTGAATCTTCACTTGCTGGCGCTGCATCAGCATCACCAAGTAAACCCATAACTTGGTCGCCAAGTACGGTTGCACCTTCTTCTTGTGATATTTCTGTTATTACACCGTCATGCTGTGCAACAACTTCTAAAACCACTTTATCTGTTTCAATGTCTACTAAGTTTTGATCGCGAGTTACTTTGTCGCCAACACTTACATGCCATGTAGCAACGGTAGCATCTGCAACCGACTCAGGAAGAACAGGAACTTTAATTTCTGTGCTCATTGCTTATCCTTTATTTTCTATAGTAAGCGCGTCGGCAACGAGCGCTTGTTGTTCTTTAGTATGTACTGACATGTAACCACACGCTGGTGATGCAGACGCTTTACGTCCTGCATATTTTAATTTAGCACCTTGTGGGATTGCATCAATAAAGTGATGTTGTGAACAGTACCATGCACCTTGGTTTTGTGGCTCTTCTTGACACCATACAAAATCAGTTACGTGTTGGTAGCGCTCTATAATTGTTTGCATTTCATCGTGTGGGAACGGGTATAACTGTTCAACACGTACAATTGCAATATTATCTTGCTCAAGCTTACGACGCTCTTGTAGTAACTCGTAGTAAACTTTACCGCTACAAAATACAACGCGCTCTACTTTCTCAGGGTTAATATCATCAACTTCGTCGATCATATTATGGTAAACACCGTGTGAAAGCTCTTCAAGTGATGAAGTTGCAAGCGGGTGACGAAGTAGCGACTTAGGCGTCATAACAATCAGAGGACGACGAAGTGGTCGAACTGATTGACGACGAAGCATAGCGTAAACTTGCGCTGGCGTTGAAGGAACACATACTTGCATGTTGTGATCAGCGCATAGTTGCAAGAAACGCTCTAAGCGCGCTGAACTATGTTCAGGACCTTGACCTTCGTAGCCATGAGGTAACAAAATTGTAAGCCCACATAAACGGCCCCACTTTTGCTCACCAGAACTTAAGAACTGGTCAAATACAACTTGTGCACCATTGGCGAAGTCACCAAATTGCGCTTCCCATATTACGAGAGACTTAGGTTCAGCGGTAGCATATCCATATTCGAACGCAACGACAGCTTCCTCAGATAAAACAGAATCAAAGACTTCAAATGTGCCTTGATCTTCACTTAAATGCTCTAAAGGAGTGTAAGTTGTACCATCAGATTGACCATGAACAACAGCATGACGATGAAAGAATGTTCCTCGACCTGTGTCTTGTCCTGTTAAACGAATGTCAGTACCTTCAGACGCAATTGTTGCATAGGCAAGAGTCTCTGCCATACCCCAATCAAGTGGTTTTTCACCTGTGGCCATTAGCTTACGATCGTCATAAATCTTTTTAACGCGAGATTGAGCTTTATGTTGTTCTGGGTAAGAAGCTACTTTCTCACCAAGAGCTTTAAGCTTCTCTACAGATACGCTAGCATCGTAGTCAACATTCCATTCATGACCAATATATTTGGCCCACTCAGAAGAATGCGACGTCTCTGGCTGTATTTCTGAAACAACACAGCTGCCTTCATCTAGTGCATCACGGTACTCATCGGCTAAGGCTTTAACTTCTTGTTCAGAAAAAGAGCCTTCAGCAATAAGTTGGTCTGCATAGATTAAACGCGGCACTGGATGCTTTTTAATTTTTTGGTACATGACAGGCTGAGTTGCATTAGGCTCATCAGCTTCATTGTGACCATGGCGACGGTAACAAACTAAATCAATTACTACGTCACGCTTAAACTGATTTCTAAAATCAAGAGCAAGTTGAGTAACAAATGCAACGGCTTCAGGATCATCAGAATTAACATGGAATATTGGAGACTGAACCATTTTAGCAATGTCAGTACAGTATGGCGTTGAGCGAACGTCATCTTGCTTAGAGGTTGTAAAACCTACTTGGTTGTTGACAACAATACGAATACTACCACCACAACTAAACGCATTAGTTTGTGACATGTTAAACGTTTCTTGAACAACACCTTGTCCAGCAATAGCAGAATCACCATGGATGGTAATAGGAAGTGCTTTAATGCCTGACTTATCACCTAAACGGTCGAGACGACCACGCACAGAGCCCATTACAACAGGGTTTACGATTTCTAGGTGAGATGGGTTAAACGCAAGCGCCATGTGTACATTGCCACCTTTGGTAGCAAAGTCAGACGAATAACCCATGTGATATTTAACATCACCAGAACCTAACGTTTCTTTATGTATACCAGCAAATTCATCAAATAATTCTGATGGGTTTTTACCAAGTACATTAACTAAAACGTTTAAACGACCACGGTGAGCCATACCAATAACAGCTTCTTGTTGGCCGCTTTCACCAGCGCGGTGAATAAGCTCTTTAAGCATTGGAACTAACGCATCGCCACCTTCAAGTGAAAAGCGCTTAGCACCAGGGAACTTAGACCCTAAATATTTTTCTAGACCATCTGCTGCAGTAAGCCCTTTAAGGATACGTAGCTTTTCATCTTTTGAGAATTTAGGCCTAGACTGGACAGATTCTAGACGTTGTTGTAACCAACGTTTTTCCTCTGTTGATGTGATGTGCATATACTCAGCGCCAATTGAACCACAATATGTAGTTTTTAGTGCTTGGTATAGTTCACCTAAAGGCATAGTATCGCGCCCTACGGCAAACGATCCTACGTTAAACTCGCGGTCAAAATCACTTGAAGATAGGTCGTGGTACTCTAGCTCTAAATCTCGTACACGCTCTCGTTGCCAAATACCTAATGGATCTAGGTTTGCATTTTGGTGCCCACGAAAACGGAAAGCATTAATAAGTTGTAGAACTTTAACCTGTTTAAGGTCACCGCCACTACCCTCTGCTACCACTACTTCTCTATGCTTGTTTTTTGCAAGCTGTGCAAACTGTGCTCGAACCTCTGAATGTTTTACTTCAACATCCACACCATCAACTTTAGGTAATTGTTCAAACACTTCTCGCCATTCGTCTGGCACAGAAGTCGCATCGTCTAAATACGCTTCATAAAGCTCTTCTACATAAGCAACGTTGCCGCCGTTTAAATGTGAAGATTCTAGCCATGCCTTCATCACACCTTCGTGCATTTATAAGCCCTTTTTTTTAGCGCAGAAATTAATAGTTATTATAACAAGATGGCTAATATAATTTAATATTAGCCATCTTACCTTTACTAAGCTATCAAACCGCTCGGTTTAGTAACATAGATTTGATTTGTCCAATTGCTTTGGTCGGATTAAGACCCTTAGGACAAACGCTAACACAGTTCATGATACTGTGACAACGGAACACACTGAACGCATCGTCTAAATCCGCTAAACGTTCTTCAGTTGCTGTATCTCGGCTATCAGCCAAGAAACGATAAGCATGAAGAAGGCCTGCTGGACCAATGAACTTGTCTGGATTCCACCAGAACGAAGGACACGATGTTGAACAACATGCACACAAAATACACTCATAAAGCCCATCTAATTTATCACGTTCTTCAATAGTTTGAAGACGTTCGCCTGCTGCAGGCTGATCATTAATTAAATAAGGTTTAACTTTTTCGTACTGAGTGTAGAACTGACTCATGTCAATAACAAGGTCACGAACCACAGGTAAACCTGGTAATGGACGTACTACGATTTTACCTTTGCCATTTTTTTGTAGCGTAGATAAAGGAGTAATACATGCTAAACCATTTTTACCATTCATGTTAACACCATCAGATCCACACACACCTTCACGGCATGAACGACGGAAAGATAATGTAGGATCTTGTTCTTTTAGAAGAATAAGTGCATCCAACACCATCATGTCGTGACCTTCCTCTGTTTGCAAGGTGTATTCTTGCATACGAGGAGCGTTGTCAACATCTGGATTATAACGATAAACTGAAAATTGTACTTGTGCCATCGTCTATCTCCTAGTAAACACGTGCTTTAGGTGGGAAAGCTTCACGCGTTTTAGGCGCATAGTTTACATCACGCTTACTCATTTCATCCGTTACAGGATTGAATACTGAGTGACATAACCAGTTTTCGTCATCACGATCTGGGTAGTCAAAGCGAGAATGTGCACCACGGCTTTCTGTACGGAAGTTTGCAGCTACTGCAGTCGAGTAAGCTGTTTCCATTAAGTTGTCTAGTTCAAGACATTCGATACGCTGCGTATTGAAGTCTGATGATTTATCATCAAGACGAGCATGTTGCAGACGTTCGCGAATTTCTTTAAGTTCTTGAAGACCTGCAGCCATTGAGTCACCTTCACGGAATACCGAGAAGTTAAGCTGCATACATTGTTGTAGGTCTTTTTTGATTTGAACTGGATCTTCACCTTGGCCAGCCGTTGAATTTTCCCAACGATTGTAACGTGCAAGAGACGCTTCTAAGTCTGATTCTGAAGCAGCTTTAGATATTTCAACGTCATTTAGGTACTTACCTAAGAAGTTACCCGCAGCACGACCAAACACAACTAAATCAAGTAATGAGTTACCACCTAAGCGGTTTGCACCGTGTACAGATACACAGGCAATCTCACCTACTGCAAATAAACCTTGAACTACTGTTTCGTTGCCTTGAGCATCGATTTGTAGCGCTTGTCCATTTACATTAGTAGGAACACCACCCATCATATAATGACAAGTTGGAATTACTGGAATTGGCTCTTTTGCAGGGTCAACATGAGCAAATGTTTTAGCAAGGTCACATACGCCTGGAAGACGTAAATTAAGTGTTTCTTCACCCAAATGGTCAAGTTTTAACTTAAGATGTGGACCCCAAGGACCATCACAACCACGACCTTCACGGATTTCAGTCATCATTGAACGTGCAACAACGTCGCGAGACGCTAAGTCTTTTGCGTTTGGTGCGTAACGTTCCATGAAGCGTTCGCCATCTTTATTTAAAAGATAACCGCCTTCACCACGACAACCTTCAGTTACTAGCGTACCAGCACCTGCGATACCCGTTGGGTGGAACTGCCACATTTCCATGTCTTGCATAGAAATACCAGCACGTGTTGCCATACCAACACCGTCACCAGTGTTAATGTGAGCATTAGTGGTTGATGCGAATATACGACCTGCACCACCAGTAGCTAATACAACAGCTTTAGATTTGAAGAAGGTAACTTCACCTGTCTCAATCTCAATTGCAGTACACCCTACTACATCACCATTATCGTTTTTAACTAAATCAAGTGCATACCATTCAGAGAATACATTTGTTTTGTTTTTAACGTTTTGTTGATATAGAAGGTGTAATAAAGCATGACCAGTACGGTCAGCAGCTGCTGCAGTACGTGCGGCTTGTTCACCACCAAAGTTTTTCGATTGACCACCGAAAGGACGTTGGTAAACACGGCCATTTTCAAAACGAGAAAATGGTAAACCCATGTTTTCTAATTCGGTAATAGCTTCTGGGCCAGTTTGACACATGTATTCAATAGCGTCTTGGTCACCGATAAAATCGGAACCTTTAACGGTATCGTACATATGCCATTCCCAGTTATCTTCGTGTGAATTACCAAGCGCAACCGTAATACCGCCTTGAGCAGATACAGTGTGTGAGCGCGTTGGAAATACTTTAGATATTAATGCACACGTTTTGCCAGATTCTGTAATTGCTAAAGCAGCGCGCATACCTGCACCACCTGCACCAATTACTACGGCGTCAAATTCACGAACAGAATATTTCACTTAAACACCCCATAATACGATTAGACCAATAGCTACGTAAGCAACGGCCATTAGGTTTAATACAAAACCTAAAACTGCACGAAGCTTTGCGCACTTAACATAGTCTGTAAGAACTTGCCAAAGGCCAATGCGGGTATGAACCATAATGCAAACAAGGGTAATTAGCGTAAACCCTTTCATTGCTAGGTTAGAGAAGAGGCCTGTCCAGGCTTCGAAAGTGACTTCTGGCGTCGCTAAAAAATAGCCGATAATAAAAATCGCGTAAGCGCTGATTATTAATGCCGTGGTACGTAAAGATACGAAATCTTGTACACCATCACGTTTTAGAGTTGCTTGATTTAAAACCATATCCACACCCCTGCCAATACGGCAAACACAACACCAAGAGCCATTGAAACTTTAGCGCTGAGGTTACCTGATTCAAGTTCTTCCCAATGTCCCATATCCATAATCATATGACGGATACCACCAATAAGGTGATAACCTAATACAGAAACAGTGCCCCAAGCTATAAATTTGGCAATGAATCCGTTAAACAGACCCTTGACGAATTCAAAACTTTCAGCTGAAGAGAGAGACTCAGACCAAGCCCAAATGACAAACGTTAAAGCAAAAAATAATGCAACACCGGTGACGCGGTGAAAAATTGAAGCTTTAGCCGTTGCCGGCATAGATATAGTTGTTAGATCTAGATTTACAGGTCTTTGCTTTTTCACAGTTACTTGCCCATCTTTGCTCACAGTGGAGCTCATCTACTTGTTTTTCTAAAAACCCACCAAATATTACTGATGGAACTATCAAAATAAACGTACCAAAACAATTAAAGTTCACAAACCTGTAAATTTTAAGCTGTTAAGAATATGTTTACCCAAATACAATACGGTTTAAAACCACCGTTAGTATATATACCCACAAGGCTTTTTACAATTCTTGTTTATTTAGAGATGTTTGCGAATTAGCCAATAGTATTATATTTAATTAATACCGAATATTTATTATACATATATGCATAATGTTTATAAAAATTGACTTTAACCCCCTCTTTCACGTTAAAATGAGAAGATGTGCTTAAAACAGATTTCAGAACTTTAAAATCTAAAAATCAGAATAGATATCTTAATAGGAGATACATAACGATGGCAGATAAAAAAGCCACAGTCCAAATTGATGGACTAGATCCAATCGAACTTCCAATTTATCAAGGCACTGCTGGCCAAGATGTAATCGACGTACGTACGTTAGGTTCACACGGTCACTTTACTTATGACCCAGGTTTCATGTCGACTGGTTCTTGTGAATCTGCAATCACCTATATTGATGGTGGTAAAGGTGTACTACTTCACCGTGGTTACCCAATTGAGCAATTAGCTGAAGACTCAAATTACATTGAACTTTGTTACTTACTTTTAAATGGTGAGTTACCTTCTAAAGAACAATATGAAGTTTTTAAGAATGAAATCACTACAAGCACTATGCTTGACGAGAAGATTGCTAACTTTTTCCAAGGTTTCCGCTTTGACGCTCACCCAATGGCAATGCTTTGTGGCGTAGTAGGTGCATTATCATCTTTCTATCATGAAGACCTTGATATTACTGATGCTGAACAACGTAAAACAAGCGCAGTTAAGCTTGTTGCTAAGTTACCAACAATCGCGGCAATGGCTTATAAAACAAATATCGGCCAACCGTTTGTATACCCACGTAACGATTTAAGCTACGCAGAAAACTTCTTACACATGATGTTCTCTGTACCTGCTGAAGAATATAAAGTTAATCCAGTAACTGCAAAAGCGATGGATAAAATCTTTATGCTTCATGCAGATCATGAACAAAATGCATCAACTTCAACAGTTCGTCTTGCTGGTTCATCTGGTGCTAACCCGTATGCATGTATTGCAGCTGGTATTGCATCTTTATGGGGACCTGCTCACGGCGGCGCTAATGAAGCATGTTTAAACATGTTAGAAGAGATTGGCTCTGTTGACCGTATTGATGAATACGTAGCTAAAGCTAAAGATAAAGCTGACCCGTTCCGCCTTATGGGCTTTGGACACCGTGTTTACAAAAACTTTGACCCACGCGCTACAGTAATGCGTCAAACGTGTCACGAAGTTTTAGCTGAGCTGAATATCCAAGATCCACTTCTTGATATTGCTATGAAGCTTGAGCAAATAGCGCTTGAAGACCCGTACTTTGTAGAGAAAAAACTATACCCTAATGTAGATTTCTACTCTGGTATTATCTTAAAAGCGATTGGTATTCCAACAAGCATGTTCACTGTAATCTTTGCAATGGCACGTACTGTTGGTTGGATCACGCACTGGGATGAGATGCTATCTCAACCTGGTCATAAGATCAGCCGTCCTCGTCAACTTTATACTGGTTACACTCAACGTGACTACGTATCAACTGACAAGCGTTAATTAACGTTGGTTAGTTTAAAAAGGCCGCATTTTGCGGCCTTTTTTATTAACAACACTTGAGAATTATCATAAACCGATTACAATTCCTGCCTTAAAAACACTATGTAGATGAGCCATGCTTGCTTTAAAGTTTGATATAAATAAAATTAGAAATGACTTCCCAACATTAAATCAAACAATAAACGGCTGCCCGCTTGTTTATTTAGACTCAGCAGCAACCTCACAAAAGCCTCAATCAGTTATAGATACAATTACTGAATTCTATACGTTTCAAAACGCTAATGTACACCGTGGACGCCATACACTTAGCGAGCAAGCAACTTATTCATATGAACAAGTACGGGATAAAACTGCAGAGTATTTCAATGTATTTAGTAAAGAGATTGTATGGACTAAAGGCGCTACAGAAGCCATTAACTTGGTCGCTAACGGATTAAAAAAGCGCTTAAATGAAAGTCATACCATAATGATATCTCCGCTTGAGCATCATGCAAACATAGTGCCTTGGCAAATAGTGAGTCAACAAACGGGTGCTAAATTAATAGCGCTTCCACTAAATAAAAATGGCATGCTGAACACCAAAGAATGCTGTGAATTTATAAAAGAAACAAAACCAGCCCTATTAGCTATTACACAAGCATCTAACACACTGGGTAATATCACCGATTTAAAACCACTAATTAGAGCTGCAAAAGACGTCAATTCTCTTGTGTTAGTCGATGGAGCACAAGGTGCACTGCATTTAAAACCCGATTTACGTGAATTAAACTGTGACTTTTATGTCTGCTCAAGCCATAAAATGCTCGGCCCAACAGGATTAGGTGTGCTTTATGGTCGATATGAGCAATTAAATACCCTTGATATTTACCAATCAGGTGGGGAAATGATCGATAAAGTGTACTTAACTCACAGTACTTATCGTCCTGCGCCTGCAAAATTTGAAACTGGAACACCAAATATCTCTGGAGTTTTAGGCTTTGGTGCCGCATTAGACTATTTAACTGAATTAGATCACGCAAAAATTCAGCAATATGAGCAAAAATTGTTTAGTTATGCAGCTCAAAAATTGGTAAAGGTTGATGGTATTACAATATACAGCAACCTATCTGACAATATTGGTACACTCTGCTTCAACTTAAATGATGAACATCCTTATGATTTGGCAACTTTACTTGACGGGTACGGGGTTGCAGTAAGGAGTGGACACCATTGTACACAGCCATTAATGACACATTTAGGGCTTAATGGAACGCTAAGAGCGAGCTTTTGTTTTTATAATACCTATGAAGATGTAGATATATTCATTGATTCACTTAAAAAATGTATCGCTTTACTGGACTAAACGTCACTTTAATAGAATTAATTAGGATAACTCATGACAAATACGTTTAACAAAGTCACAGAATCTATAAAAAATGCGCCCGCTTGGCAGCAAAAATATCGTGAGATAATGCTTTTAGGAAAAACTTTACCTGTTTTAGCTGATGTTTTGAAGACTGATGATGCACTTGTACCAGGCTGTGAAAGCAAAGTATGGATGTTTGTTGAATTTGATTTAACAGAAAATACACTTGTTGTAATTGGTGACTCAGATACACGTATAGTAAAAGGATTATTAGCCATTATTTTAGCGCTTTACAATGGCCTCACACCAGAGCAAGTAGTGAATAAAAATGCGTATGAAGAATTTGAAAAGCTCGGCCTTATAAGCCACTTAAGCGCATCACGTGGTAATGGTATTAAAGCCATGGTTGATAAAATACAAACCATGGCACAACAAAAGCTTAGTTAGCAAAAACTAAGCTTGCGAGCGTTGTTTTTTATCTAGATATTTACACACCGCTTTTGCCGCAACAAAAAAGCCGAAGCTTCCTGTGATCATAGTCACAGATCCAAAACCATTATTACAATCCATATTCATCGAGCCATCAGCACTTTGCTTAGCATGACATACGCTGCCATCGCTTCCTGGGTAAACCAATTGCTCTGTTGAGTAAACACAATCAATATTAAACTTACGTTTAGGATTATTACTAAAATTATACTGCTTACGCAAAATATAACGTACTTTTGCAAGTAATGGGTCTTGCGTAGTTTTAGCTACATCACCAAAAGTTATTTGGCTAGGATCTGTTTGCCCGCCAGCACCACCGGTAGTAATTATAGGAAGTTTATTACGTTTGCAATGCGCTATTAATGCTGCCTTTTCTTTAACTGCATCAATACAATCAATCACATAATCAAAACCTTGAATATGCTCTTGAATATTATCAAGCGTAATAAAGTCATCTATTACATTAACTTGGCACTGTGGATTAATAAGCTCGCAGCGCGCTTTCATTGCATCTACTTTAGCTTGACCAATAGTGCCCGTTAACGCATGAATTTGTCTATTGACGTTAGTCGCGCAAATATCATCCAAATCAATCAATGTTATTTTACCAACACCAGTACGTGCAAGTGCTTCAGCCGCCCAGCTTCCTACACCACCAATACCTACTACACAAAAGTGTGCTTCTTGAAGCCAATCAAATTGTTGATGACCATACAAACGCTTAATTCCGCCAAAACGTATATCTGTAACTTTTTCGCTCATTTACCAATCCAGTTGCCATGGCGATTGCCATGCTTGAAAATCTTGATGTTTAATTAACGCCAAATACTCATCACCATTATCGGGTAATAAAGTTAGCTGTATTTGTTCACCTTGCCATAAAAAGCTCAACGCATATGCATGTAAATAGGTACGATTTGAAGACGTACCTGCATACATTGCATCGCCTAAAATAGGTGAGCCAACACTTTTTAGTGCCACTCTTAATTGATGCGTCTTTCCTGAGTAAGGTTTTAAAATATACCCTCTAAACCCAGGCTTATAGCTTAGCGAATAAAATCGGGTGATTGCAGGGTTAAGCTTACTCGTTAGTAACTTAAACGAGCCACGGCGAGATTTAGCCATATCGCCTTTAATCCAACCTTGCTTCTTTTTTGGTTTAGCATCACTAATCGCTAAATAAAATTTAGCGATAGCATGCTCGGTAAACATAACAGTAAAGCTGGCCGCAGCGGCTTTGTTTCTAGCTAAAATGATCAGCCCTGATGTCACTTTATCTAAACGATGAACGGCATAAAGCTTTTGCGTTAATTGTTGTTCGGCTAACACAACAAAGCCGGGACCATCTTCTGAATGAAAATTAAGACCCGCTGGCTTTTCTAAAATATAAAAATCGTTATGTGTAAAAATGATTTTTAATATTTTACTTACTTGTTCACTCACGCGTTTGTACTTTTAATATGCGCTATCACCTTCGCTAAGTCATCGGGCGTATCGACACCTGCATGAGGGGTTATTTGAGCTTGTTCTATTTTGATTTTATAACCATGATACAACACACGTAACTGCTCAAGCGATTCAAGTAGCTCAAGTGGCGATACGCTCAATTCTATATATTGTTTAATAAAACCCGCTCTGTACGCATAAATACCTACGTGGCGCTGAAATGGCGCTAAATTAAGAGCACTGCTGTCATTCATCATTGTGCTTCTATCAAACGGAATACTTGCACGAGAAAAATACAGCGCATTTTTATTTATATCGCTAACCACTTTAACGGCATTAGGATTAAATACTTCATCACGCTCTTCAATAGCAACACTTAACGTTGCCATTGGTGCTGTTGAATCACTTAATAGTGCAGCAACTTGGGATACATTTTCTGGCGCAAGTAAGGGCTCATCGCCTTGTACATTAACCACAATTGTATTGCTGTCGAGATCAAGTAAATCAACTACTTCGGCTAAACGCTCAGTACCCGATTGGTGATCTTCGCGAGTCATTACAACATCACTAGTAAATAAACTTACTGCATCAAACACTTTTTGATGATCGGTTGCTATAACCACTTTACTTGCACCTGATAAACATGCTTTTTCGTAAACATGTTGAACCATTGGCTTACCGCAAATATCAGCAAGCGGCTTACCAGGTAGTCGGGTTGATGCAAAACGTGCAGGAATTACAACTACGAATTCCACTTTTCAACCTCTTCTAAAGATAACTCACGTGCTTCGTTTTCAAGCAATACTGGAATATCATCTTGAACGGGGTAAGCAAGCTTAGCTGCAGTACTAATTAGTTCGTTGTTTTCTCTATCAAAGCGTAATTTACCCTTACAAACTGGGCAGGCAATTATCTCGAGTAATTTTGTATCAAAGGCCATTGAGTATTCCTTTTTCTTTTAATAATGAATTTAATGTGTTTATTACGCTATCGGAGGGCTCTGCATCTACAGGTAAATAATACCAATTAGGTTTTGCAAAGGACTTACATTTAACCGCGTCTTTTTCGGTCATTATAATGCAATCATCACCAAACTGAATAAAATCATCTGCTGTATAAGCATAATGATCTCTAAAATGATGAGTCGACAATAGCTTAATATTTTGTGCTTCTAATGAGTTTTCAAACCGTTTTGGGTTCCCAATTGCACTTATTGCATGCGCCTCGCTTACGTTACTTTTTGCATCATCACTTGAATTAACTAAGCGAAGGTTACTTACTTGCAGCACGTAGCTATTATTAGCCTCACCGCCATTTTCAATTACTATATCAACACTTTGTAAGCGTTTAGTTGTTTCGCGTAGTGGCCCTGCGGGCATAACAAAACCATTACCAAAGCGGCGTTCACTATCAACAATACAACACTCAATGCTACGAGGCATTTTATAATGCTGCATCCCATCATCAGAAATAATGACATCTAGCGTATAATTTTTTTCTAATAAATCGATATTGTGTTGTCTATTAGGGCCAACAGCTATTGGGCACTTTAAACGATGGTATAAAAGCACAGGCTCATCTCCAGCCTGTTGGGCGTCAACAACTGAGGTGACTAACAGCGGGTAATTATCTGATTGCCCACCATAACCTCTACTAATAATACCCACTGATAAACCTTGCTCGGTCAGATACTCATACAACCACAAAACAAAAGGTGTTTTACCATTGCCGCCTACGCTTATATTGCCGACTACAATAACAGGCGTTTTGCACTCAAAAGGTTTAAGTATTTTAGCGCTATACAAGAGTTTTCGAAATGCCGATACAACCCAAAACAAAGCACTTAATGGTAATAACAATAAAGTAATTAGACCAAATGGTTTATACCAGCTTTGCTCTATTTTGCTCACGCCTGATCACCAAACTGCATTTTGCAAAGTGCTGAATAAGTACCGTCATTTGCTAATAAGCTACTATGATCGCCACTTTCTATCACACGACCGTTATCAATAACATAAATTCGGTCACTGTTTTCAATAGTAGATAAGCGATGTGCTATAACAATAGAGGTTTTATCTTTCATTAGCGTTTCTAACGCTTGCTGAATAAGCTTTTCTGATTCGGTATCAAGCGCTGACGTTGCCTCATCTAAAATCAAAATAGGTGCATCTTTTAATATTGCACGCGCTATCGCTATTCGCTGGCGTTGACCACCTGAGAGCATTACCCCATTTTCGCCTACCATGGTGTTTAATTGCTCTGGCAAGTCTTTAACAAATTCCCACACGTGCGCTTGTTTGGCAACTTGTTCTAACTCTTCAACAGACACATCGTGCTTTATGCCATAACAAATATTGTTGGCAATCGTATCGTTAAATAACACGACTTGTTGAGACACTAAAGCAAATTGGCGACGCAAATCTGTTAATTTGTAATCTTGCAGAGCAATACCATCAAGCAAAATTTCACTTGGGAGCTCTAAGTCATAGTAGCGTGGTAATAAATTAGAAATTGTTGATTTACCCGAGCCTGAGCGCCCTACTAAGGCAATACTTTCACCCGCTTTAATCGTTAGCGACAAATCATTTAATACAGCTTCATCTTTTGTTGGGTACTTAAAGGTTACATTTTTAACTTCAATTAACCCTTTAACTTTATCGACTGAAACGGTGCCAGTGTCTTTTTCCATTTCTTCATCTAACACTAAAAAAATACTTTGCGCGGCAGAGATACCACGTTGCATATCACTATTCACATTGGCGAGTTGTTTGAGTGGGCGTAATAGCATCATCATTGAAGCAATTAATACCATGAAATCACCAGAGCTTATTGTATCAATCATGGAGGGCATTGATACCACCCACAAAATAACAGCCATGGCACTGGCAGCTAGTATTTGAATAATTGATACACTTAATGCTTTTGTTGCATCCATTTTGATGCGTTGTTGGCGGTTGTGGTTATTAATCTTTGAGAAATGGTTTATTTCTTGGTCTTGTCCGCCAAATCCATGAATAACTTTATGTCCGCTAAGCATTTGTTCAGAGCTACGTGTAACTTGCCCCATGGCAGATTGAATGTTTTTAGAAATGTGGCGAAAACGTTTAGAGACGACGGCGACAATAATAGCAACAAGTGGGATGATCACTAAAAATATCAGTGATAGTTGCCAACTGGTATAGAACATTACCGCAAGTAAAAATACAACAAATGCACCTTCTCGAACCACGATTAGCAACGCTTTGGTTATTGCTTGTTGAACTTGTTCTGTATCAAATGTGATTTTTGAAATTAAATCTCCCGTTGAGTTTTTGTCATGAAAAGAAACGGGTAAGTGCAATATGTGCTCAAATAACTCTTGGCGTAAAGAACGTACAACTTGGGAGCCTACATAACTTAAGCAGTAAGAAGACATAAAGTTAAAAACACCACGCCCTAGAACTAACGCAATAACGACAAAAGGTGCGTACTTTAAAACTTCTGTATTACGCTGGTTCAAACCTTGATCAATAAACGGCTTCATTAATTGAATAAATAAAGCATCCATTGCTGAATAGCCTATCATCCCAATAATTGCGACAAATGCGACGCTTTTGTAAGTGCCAACATACGAGACAAGACGTTTATAAATTTGTGTAGTACTTTGATCCATAACACTCTCTAAATACAGTAACAATCTGTATTGTATCCTCCGATGAGATAAAACTAAACGTCAATCTTTGATAAACCAGTAACTTTCCTGCCCTCTTGCTGTTTCTATAGCCAAATTCTTTGCATAAAATTTAATACTAATTTGCCCTTCAACGCCTGTCGTAAATTGCTGAGCGTTTATTTGGTTATAACGTTCGACGACAAGAGGCTTGGGGAATTCCCATTGCCCTTTATAGGCACTTGAATGAATGACTACTTGGGGAGCAACGTTATATATAAAATTAACACTTGAGGATGTATCGCTGCCATGATGCGGGCTTAACATTACTGTACTTTTCAATGATTTATTATCCGCTAATAGCGATGCTTCACGCGCCTTTGATATATCACCGGTAAGTAACACACTATGGGTATTATCTGATACCCTAACAACGCATGAATCATCATTTTCATTTCCAAACCCTTTTGTACTAAAGCTTTGTACTTTTAATCCAGCAAAATCAATGTTTATGACTTCACATACATTATGTGTATTTTTAGGATGAAATTGTTGTAATGTTTCACCAAAGCCAGCATCTATGAAATGTTGTAATCCTCCAGCGTGATCATTATCTTCATGACTTAGAATCGCCGTTTTCACTGTTAAATTATTTGCTTTAATATAAGGCAATAAAATACTTCGCGTACGGCTAAAGCGATTGAAATAACTGGGGCCAAAATCATAAATAAGCACTTGATTATCTTTTTCAATTAATGCCATAAGTCCATGCCCAACATCAAATACATGTAGTTGCCACTTAGACTTTTCTGTTAGCCTATAATTTAATAAAAGCGTTATTGCTGGAATAAAAGCGAGCCATTTATAAGGAAGAAAATAAACCATCAACATAATAATATAAGTAAAAACGACAAATATTGAGTCAATTCTGCCAGTCGTTATCCACCTTAACGATTCTGGTATTTCATTAAGCAATTTAAATAGCGCATATAAGCCTGTATCAAACAGGTTTATTAAAATACTTATATCTAAGAAAATACTCAGTAATGTAAAAACAATTAAAAAAGGTAAGATAATGATTGAAAGCAGCGGTATAGCAATTAAGTTTATTATCAAACCCGCAATACTTACCCCATTAAAAAAATAGAGTGAAAGTGGCAATAAACCAATAAATAACGCTATTTGAATAACAAACAGTGAAATAACTTTGTTTTTTATGCGAGTGTTTAATATTGGTAATTTATTAATAACTGTAAAAATGATAGCAACAGCTAAAAATGAAAAGTAGAGACCTGGATTGAGTAAATTAAATGGGTTAACAATAAGAACAATAACCAAGGCAAATAAAATGCTCCGCCAACGCAGCGGCTGCTTAGCAAGAAAATACAATAATAAATAACAACCCAGCATGATAAGCGCTCGCGTTGCCGATACTAAAAAGTCACTTAAGTACACATAAACCAAGGCTACTAAAAATCCGCATGAACTGTAATAAAGAGTCAGGTTGAATGATTGCCCAATCGAAGAATTAATTTTTGCAAAAATGAATCGAGTAAATAGATAACCGAAGCTAAAAATCAAACCAATATGTAACCCCGATATAGCAAGTAAATGACTTAGCCCAAGAGATTGCATTAATTGTTTGTCAGCGTAGCTCATCAAAGATTTTTCACCGCTAAGCAATGCATAATAGAGCCACTGTAATTTTGTATCCGTATAAGTGTTTTTAAGGAAGTGCTGATAATCTAAAATTATGCTTTGTTTGTCGCTATTTATAATATTAAGATTTTTATTAAGCACTTTACCTTTAAATAATATTCTACTTATAAAAGCATAACGTTCATTATCAAATACATTAAAATTTTTATTACTACGAAAATGTTTTAAATGAATTAAAGCAGAAAATTCATCACCTACTATTAAAGGCTGTGCAGAATTAACACTGAGCATTGCTTTGGGTGCTCTAAAATCCGAAAAATTACTCCCTTCTAATGCCACTATTTTAACTTTAATATATTGAGGTTTTTTGTCAGAAATAACCTCTTCAACAATTAATGTAGAATCAAGTGCATACTTTTCATCCGGTTTTGGTATTTCAAAACTATAAAAAACGTAAAAATGCAGACCAACGAAGCAAATTGCACAAATAAAGCCTAACAATACATTTAAAAACGGCTTAAAATAAGCGCTCACTATAACAATGAAAATTGTGAATACTGTAAATTCGAGAGTTTGATAATAAAATACGGTTGCTATACAGCCAATTACAAACCCAAGACTTATCCACACTGATGTAAATGGTTGCTTTAAATGGCTAAAAAAACGATCCAAAGATTTTTACCTGATCCAAATAAAATTAGACATCATAAATCACTAAGAATATTTGGACGCCTTTTACAAGATGCAAATCTTTGGCATTTAAATAGACGTTCTGCTCGAGGTGCATTTGCAGTCGGGTTATTTTTTGCTTTCATCCCTGTTCCTTTTCAAATGGTTTTAGCAGCAGCCGGCGCTATATTATTTAGAGTTAATTTACCTATCTCAGTAGCATTAGTATGGCTTACAAACCCTCTAACTATGCCACCTATTTTTTATGGCTCATACTTAGTGGGTACATTAATACTTAATCAGCCTGAGCAACACTTTGTATTCGAAGCTAGTTGGTCTTGGTTTCTAGAGAGCATAGAAACTATTGGCCCTGCATTTTTACTAGGTTCGTTAGTATGTGCTTCTATTGCATCAATTATCGGCTATTTTGGTATTGATATTATTTGGCGCCGCTCTGTTAAAAAAGCATGGTTATCGCGAAATAATTAGTAGCGTTAAAGCTAAATAATAACTATAAGATTCATGGCAATCCTAATCTTATAAAATATTATAGACGAAAAAAAACCAACTTTATTAAGTTGGTTTTTTATAATCAATATTAGTAAACTTTAAAAGCGAAATATACGTCTTAAGCCAACTAATGGTAATAGCAATAATGTATACCAAGGAAAGCTAGCAGAGTTACGCTCATACACTTCTGCTTCTACTGGAGCACAGTTTTCTACTTCACCATTTGCAATTGGCGTTAACTTAACTGCAATAGCAATACTCTCGTATTCAATTTCACCATTGATATCAGTTACAACACCGCCTAAAGAATCAAGTTTTTCAACTGTCTTAGTCGCAGTACCAAATATTTCATTATTTTCATTGATAGCTGTTGCTTCAACCATAGAATAGGCGTAATCAGTTTCGCCATCAGTGTCATAACAAGGCAGTAAATCATTCAAATTAGTGATTTTGTCTTCACCAATTTTGTAAATAAAGGCTTCTTTAAGTCGTGAACTATCAGAAACACCCACTTCCCCTTCGCCTACAATATATCCTTGATTATTTATATCGTTGCCATAAGAACTTGAACTTGAAAAATAATCAGTTGGAAAAACTGTATTACCTGTTTCGATGTCATGATAGAAGAATTTATTACGAAGAGTACCTTCAATACGCTTTGTCGCATAACCTGTAATTACATCATTATCATTAATAGCGATTGATTTACCAGCCTGCCAATCGTCTTCTTGATTAATAAAGTCAGTGACTGCACCGTCTTTAAAATAAACTGGCATTGTAAGAATCGTATCATCATTTTTGTAATAACGCGTATTTGATGAACCTACAATTGTACCGTTGTTGTTCACTGCTAAAGCAGTACTCGTAAATGCGTCATCTTCTGTTTCACCTTCATCAGGTGTCAGTGCCATACCAAGCTCTTCAACAGAAATAATATTTAACGATTCATCAAGTTCCCATTTAACAGCACGCTTATTAAATAAGCCTCGTGAAATATTAGAATTTAATAAGTTGATACACACTGACGTTGGTTCGTCTTCATTATCACAGTTATCATCAATATTATCTTGTCTGTCATCAGGAATACTTGTAGAGATATTACCTACAACAGTGTAACCACTATTTGTTTTGACTATATCGTTAGCGCGGCTT
>NZ_AUTP01000173.1:0-4389 GCF_000498075.1 Pseudoalteromonas sp. TAB23 | reverse complement strand
CCGCCGTATTCATTAAACTCAGGCTCTAACTCAACACTTATACTGCCATCAGCACTTATTACAATCCCACGTTCTATAAACTCATGTGTGAACCACGTTTCTGCATCATCTTCACCATCAGGTGTAAAAGACACTTTATCGTAAGGAGCACCGCCCCAACCAACAGTAACGCCGTCTTCACTTACAGCATTAAAAAGGTTAATAGTTGAACGCGTTAAGCCATCATAATCAACAGATGCAACATCAAATAACGGTTGCTCTGTTACTTGTGTGTCATTGTACTTTATGCCAACTAATGAGCTTAATTTTTGATATTCAAAATTTGTAGAAATTGAAGATAAAAAACTAACCATGAAAGTATGTGCATCAGAATTAGTAAGTACTGCATCATTATTTTCAATGTCATCAAGTGTAAAGGTAATCTCTTTATCACTTAAATCAAATGCAGCCTCTGTATTATCGTAGCTATTTTCAATAATATTTTCAGTAAAATCTATATAGCTGATATCAATAGGTAAATTGTATAAACCATTTGCGAAACCAATAATATGCCCGCTTTCGCTTACATCTGTTACATAAGAATATTTAGCGTCTTCAAGAGTCCCTAATTCACTTAACTGGTACGTAGCACTTGTTGCTGAAGTGCTTAATGTCGCTAAAATACTGGCAGCGAGTAATTTATATTTCATTTTAGTCCTTACTACTGATTCTGTAATTCTTCAAGTTCTTCCCAGCGCTCAAGGGCAGCTTCAAGGTCAGACTCAAGTTGTGCCAAATGGTTCAATGCTTTAGTTGTTACATCACTCTCTTGTTTAAAAAAGTCTGAGTCACTAACTACAGCTTGTTGAGCTTCAATTTCAGCTTCTAGTTTTTCCATTTTATTCGGTAGTTGCTCTAATTCAAGTTTTAATTTGTAAGAGAGTTTATTTGTTTTAGCTGCAGGTTTAGCAACTGGAGCGACTACTTTTTCAACTTTTTTTACTGGTTGCTGCTGCGTTTTTTTTTCTTGTTCAGCTAAATAGTTAACGTAAGCCTCATAGTCGCTATAGCCACCTACAATATCTGTAACTTTACCGTTACCTTCAAACGCCCATACACTTGAACATGTATTATCAATAAATTCACGGTCATGGCTTACAATCAGCACTGTACCTTGGTATTGATTAATGATGTCCTCTAGTAACTCTAACGTTTCAATGTCTAAGTCATTTGTTGGCTCATCGAGAACAAGGATATTAGACGGTTTTAAAAACAATTTAGCTAATAGTAATCTGTTTTTTTCACCACCAGAGAGTGCTTTAACAGGGGTTCGAGCACGTGCTGGCGGGAATAAAAAGTCTTGTAAATAACCTAAAACATGACGTGAGCGGCCGCCCATCATCACTTCTTGTTTACCTTCGGCAACGTTATCTTGAACTGTTGCTTCTTCATCAAGCTTTTCACGATATTGGTCAAAGTAAGCAAACTCTAAATTAACACCTTGCTTAGTTATGCCGCTATCTGGTTCTAAATCACCAAACATTAGCTTTAATAGTGTTGTTTTACCAATACCATTTGGGCCTACTAGACCGATTCTGTCACCGCGCATTACCAGTGTAGAAAAATCATCAGCAATAACTTTGTCTTTAAATGCATGGCAAAGGTTCTTAGCTTCAAATACTAACTTACCAGAGCGATCTGCTGTTTCAATATTGAAATCAGTTTTACCAACTTGGTCGACACGTTGCTTACGCTCTGTACGAAGCTGTTTTAACTCTCTAACACGTCCTTCGTTACGCGTTCTACGCGCTTTAACACCTTGGCGGATCCATGTTTCTTCTTCGGCTAAACGCTTATCGAACAATGCATTTTGGCTTTCTTCTACTTTTAAATCATGGGCTTTTTGCTCTAAGTACGTAGCGTAATCACCAGGGTACGAAATAAGCTTACCACGGTCTAAATCTAAAATACGCGTAGCAACAGCGCGAATAAACGCACGGTCATGCGATATAAATACGATTCCGCCTTTAAACTCTTTTAAAAATTGCTCAAGCCACATTACACTTGCCATGTCTAAATGGTTTGTTGGCTCATCAAGTAATAATAAATCAGGCTCACTAACAAGTGCACGTGCAAGTGCTACTTTACGTAACCAACCACCAGAAAGAGACTCAAGTTTAGCTTCTGGCGTTAATTCTAATTGTGTTAGCACTAACTGAATTCGGCTATCAAAGCGCCAGCCATCAGCCGCTTCTAGTTGATTTGATAAACGTTCAAGCTTGTTTAATAACTTATCAGTACACACTGTTTGCAACTCATTACTTACATGATGAAAATCAATTAGTAAGTTTGCAATCTCAGGCATACCTTGCGCAACATAATCAAATACTGTGCCATTTGCGCCTTTTGGTGGATCTTGTTCTAAACGAGAAATTCTAATCCCGCCTAGCTGATTTATTTCACCATCATCTAATACAACTTCGCCATCAAGCACTTTTAATAGAGTTGACTTACCCGCGCCATTTCGACCAACAACACACACTCTTTCGCCACTTTCTATAACGGCATCTGCTTTGTTAAGCAAAGCATGCGTACCAAAAGCAAGTTGTGCTTTTAAAATTCTAATTAAATCCATAGTTCTTATTTGCTCTTATTCTGCTTGTGCTAAAAATTCGCGCACAGTGTGTAAAGTAAAAGGCCAAAATAATTGCTCGCCTTTTTCACTTTTTAATACAGGAATAGTAATTTGATACTCAGCTATAAGCTGCTCATCAGTCATAATATCGATTAGTAATAACTCACTCGTATTACTAAGTACCTCAGTGATAAGTTGCTCAGCTTGCTCGCACAAGTGGCAACCATCAGTGTGGTATAAAACCCATTTAGCCATGTGTGATTAACCAGCTATTATGGATTTTTTTATTACGTTTAAAGTCTGGTGATAACGTTTTATCTGAAATATTAATGGCTTTTAAACCTAAACCAATCAGACCAACTTCATCTATCACAAAGCCACGTTTGTTATTAGAGAAAATTAAGGTACCTGATGGGCTTAAAATCTTTTTAACCCACGTTAATAATTTAATGTGATCGCTCTGTACATCAAACGCGTCTTTCATACGCTTTGAGTTTGAAAACGTTGGAGGATCTAAAAATATCAAATCATATTGCGCCGTTGCGTGCTCTAACCATTTTAAACAATCTGCTTGTTCAAAACGGTATCGTGTATTACTAATACCATTTAAATCAAAGTTATCTTGGCCCCATTTTAAGTAGGTCTTTGATAAATCGACTGTAGTAATGGCTTTAGCACCACCAAGAGCAGCATGTACAGAAGCTGTACCTGTGTATGCAAAAAGGTTTAAGAAACGTTTATCTTTAGCATTTTCTTGAATATAACGGCGCATTAAGCGATGGTCTAAAAACAAGCCTGTGTCTAAGTAGTCAAATAAATTAACTTTGAACTTAGCACCAAACTCTTCAACAACCATAGTACGGTTTTGTTTAGACATAGCTGTGTATTGATCTTCGCCCTTCTGCTTTTTACGTACTTTTACAGCAATGTTTTCAGGTGAAATCTCAAGCTGTTGAGCCGTTAAACTTATTACGTCTTGCAGGCGTTTTTCTGATGTTTTTTCATCAATTTCTTTAGGCGCTGCATATTCAAAAATTACAGCAGAGTCGCCATAAATATCTACAGCAACATTGTATTCAGGGATATCCGCTTCATAGACGCGATAAGCATCTATTTTATTTTGTTTAAGCCAGTTTTTTAAGCCTTGCTTATTTTTTTTCAATCTATTTGCAAATGACGTTGAGCCTTCAAAATTGAGTGCTTTTTTGTCATCTGTAGTCAAACTTACTTGCTTATCATCTAATTGGTATAAGTTAAGTTCTACATCAAGCGGGCCATTTTTAAATTTATAACGCTTAAGGCGCACAAGTTTTAAAAGTTTAAATAAGCTCTCGTCCATACCCAATAAGGCAAGTTTCCAGTGATTGAAGTGCTTTTTAAAGCCAACGCCTAAATTACGGTGTAAATCAACAAGCTCAGCCATAGAGCCAATACGCTCACCATAAGGTAAGTTTGAAATTACAACACCCGGTAATTTTGCAACAGCTGTAAGTTTAGTTGCATCACTTTGCTTAAACTTAATCACGTCGTCAAGCTCTGCACGTTTAGCATTATCAATTGCTTTACTTAATACTTGCTCATCGTAATCGTGGCCAATTAACCATAATTTAGGATCAGTAATATTAGCGAGTAACTCTTCTTTAAGCTCTTTAAACTTAGCGGCTCTAAAACTGGGTAAACGCTCAAAAGCAAAACCTTCACGGAATAATCCTGGCGCTTCGTTTCGCGCCATACCGGCAGCTTCTATCAAAATAGTACCCGCACCACAACATGGA
>NZ_AUTP01000172.1:0-40633 GCF_000498075.1 Pseudoalteromonas sp. TAB23 | reverse complement strand
TGACGTGGTTTAATGGATTCGACTACCCCAGTTAAGAGATAATCAACTTAACTGGAGATCGATAATGACAAAACGTAAAAAGTATTCCAAAGAATTTAAACTTGATGCCATCGCATTAGTTGTTGAGCAAAACTACTCTCAAGCAGAAGCCTCTAGAAATTTAGGGGTAAATCCCAACATGCTTGGTCGGTGGATAAAAGAAGCTGAAAATGATGATGGGCAGGCTTTTAGAGGGAATGGTAATTTGACCCCTGAGCAAGAAGAGATCAGAGAGCTAAAAGCGCAAGTGAAACGCCTAGAAATGGAGCGTGAAATATTAAAAAAAGCGACGGTCTTCTTTGCCAAAGAAACGAAGTGAAATACTCGTTCATAACCCAATACAAGAAGACCTGGCCTGTGGCGGTAATGTGCCGAATACTGGGTGTAAAAAGTAACAATTACTATAGTTATCAAAAGCGATATTCAACTAAATCAGAGGATCCAACACATCAAGAAATGATTGATTGGGTCAAGGACATAGCGCACTTCAGTGATAATACTTACGGTGAAAGGCGTATTCAGAAAGTCTTAAATGCACTCGGTTTTCCGGTGAGCCGTCACAAAACAGCACAGTTAATGAAAGAGGCAAATGTCTGGGTGCGTTATAAAAAGAAATACAAAGTAACAACGAATAGTGACCATAACAAGCCTATTTATCCCAATGTACTTGAGCAAAACTTCAACGTTGAAGCCGCTGATCAAGCTTGGGTACAAGATATCACTTATGTTTGGACTGCAGAAGGTTGGTTATATCTGGCGGTAGTGATTGATTTATATTCGCGTAAAGTCGTTGGTTGGAGCATGGGCTCACGAATGAAAGCGCAGCTTGTCTGTGACGCACTGACTATGGCGATGTGGCAACGCCAACCCAAAGCAGGGTTGATTATCCATTCAGATCAAGGGGTTCAATATGCAAGCCATCAATATCGTAGATTGCTCAAGTCAAACGACTTCATTGGTAGCATGAGTAAGAAAGGTTGTTGCTGGGATAATGCTGTTGCAGAAAGCTTCTTCGGTAGTTTGAAGCAAGAGCGCGTGCATTGGAAAAATTACCCAACGCGTTATGAAGCTCAACAGGATGTAATGAATTACATCTGCATGTGGTACAACAGTCGTCGCTTACATTCGTACTTAAATTATCAAAGCCCAAATGACTTTGAAGAACGAACCGAAACATTAGATATGGTTTCTTAACTAGGGTGACTGAATTTAGTTGACCACGTCATTGCTAATCAAAATAGTCTAAGTATAGAAACTTTATTACAGCGCCTTGATAAAGCAGTAGGCAGCACTGAGGAACTAGCCCAACACACTCAGCTTATTGAAGCCATTGTTGAAACAATTAGCAGCATTGCCGAGCAGACCAACTTATTGGCACTCAATGCTGCAATTGAAGCAGCGCGAGCGGGTGAAAACGGACGCGGGTTTGCTGTAGTTGCTGATGAGGTTCGATCATTAGCTGCACGTACACAGACCTCGACTAGCGAAATAAACACCATGATCCAAACATTGCAACAACACACTAAAACAACTCAAGAACACATTACTGATGGCCAACACCAAGCCAAGCAATGTGTCAAAAACAGCACTGAACTAAATAAAGCCGTAGAGCGTATTAAAAGCACATTGTTGTCTGTTAATCAGATGAGTGAGCAAATTGCTCATGCATCACATGAGCAATTGACTAACAGTAGCGACATTCAACAAATAATGGCCAAGGTGACAGAGCAAGCAACCTTGAATGCCAAAAACGCGACAACCCTAGCAAGCGAAAGTGAAGACGTAAATCAACTTGCACACTCCTTAACAAGTGCCGTAGAGCGCTTTAAGTTTTAAGTGCAAGTAATGACTTGGCTTGCATGAAATGGGTATAATACTTCAACTCTTTTGCTTAATAGCGGCCCACAATGAAATATAAAGATCTACGTGATTTTATCGATTTGCTTGAAAAAAAAGGCGAACTTAAACGTATCACCCAAGAAATCGACCCGTATCTTGAAATGACCGAAATATCTGATCGCACATTGCGTGCTAAAGGTCCTGCGTTATTATTCGAAAATCCAAAAGGCTACGATATGCCGGTGCTTACCAACTTATTTGGTACACCAAAACGCGTAGCAATGGGCATGGGCCAAACAGACGTTAGCGAGCTGCGCGAAGTAGGTAAACTACTCGCTTTTTTAAAAGAGCCTGATCCACCAAAGGGTATTAAAGAAGCTTTAAGCGCTATACCTATTTTTAAGCAAGTGCTTAATATGCCAGCAAAAGAAGTTAAAAAAGCGCCTTGCCAACAAGTAGTTTTAGAAGGTGATGATGTAGACTTAACTAAATTACCTATTCAACATTGTTGGCCAGGTGATGCAGCGCCATTAATTACTTGGGGCCTTACAGTTACTAAAGGGCCTTATAAAAAGCGCCAAAATTTAGGTATTTATCGCCAACAACTATTAAGTAAAAATAAAATAATTATGCGCTGGTTATCTCATCGTGGTGGCGCGCTTGATTTTCAAGAATGGTGTAAAGAAAACCCAGGGCAACCTTACCCAGTTTCAGTCGCATTAGGTGCCGATCCGGCCACAATACTCGGCGCTGTAACGCCGGTCCCTGACACGTTAAGCGAATATGCATTTGCGGGTTTATTACGTGGTAGCAGAACCGAAGTTGTAAAATCTATTTCCAATGACTTGCAAGTTCCTGCCAGTGCAGAAATAATCCTTGAAGGTTACATTATGCCAGGTGAAATGGCGCCTGAAGGCCCTTATGGCGATCATACTGGTTACTATAATGAAGTGGATGACTTTCCAGTTATGACGGTGACTCACTTAACACATCGTAAATATCCTATTTATCACAGCACATTTACTGGTCGTCCGCCTGATGAACCTGCTATTTTAGGTGTAGCACTTAATGAAGTGTTTGTGCCGATATTACAAAAGCAGTTTCCTGAAATAGTCGACTTTTACCTGCCGCCTGAAGGGTGCTCATACCGTATGGCGATTGTAACAATGAAAAAACAATATCCTGGCCATGCCAAGCGCGTGATGATGGGGGTTTGGTCGTTCTTACGTCAGTTTATGTATACCAAGTTTGTAATTGTGTGCGATGACGATATTAATGCCCGTGATTGGGAAGATGTTATTTGGGCTATAACAACCCGGATGGATCCTGCTCGCGATACAACATTAATAGAAAACACACCTATTGATTATCTCGATTTTGCATCGCCAGTCTCTGGCCTTGGTTCAAAAATGGGAATGGATGCCACCAATAAATGGCCTGGCGAAACCACCCGCGAATGGGGCGAGCCTATTGTTATGGATAAAGACACCAAAGACCGCGTAGATGATATTTGGGAAAGCCTTAATATTCTTTAAGTGTTTATATGTAAGTACATAACAGGCTATAAAATAACCCTGCAGATATGCTAGAATCGAGTCATTCGATTGCGTATCTGCTGTTTAAAGCGCTGCTAAAAGGTAAAAAATGCAAACATTAAAAGCTGAAGTTGTAGCTATCAGCCCACTTACAGAATTTGTTCACAAAGTAATTTTAAAGCCACAACAACCTGTGACCTTTGAAGCTGGCCAATACATGCAACTCGTATTGGGCGAAAAAGACAAACGTGCTTTTTCTATAGCTAGTCGCCCTTCACAGTGCGATGCAATAGAACTGCATATTGGCGCGTCAGGTGCCGATTCGTATGCAATGCAATCGCTGGAACATTTACGAAACGCCCATACCACTGGGCAGTTAGTAGACATTGAAGCTGGCTTGGGTATTTCACAGTTGCGCCTGCAATGTGAGCGCCCTATTATTTTACTTGCTGGTGGCACTGGTTTTTCATACGCAAAATCAATGGCTGATCACTTAGCTGAAATTAAGTGCGACCGTCCTGTATTATTTTACTGGGGTGTAAAAGAAGAGTCAGCTTTATACGCACATACAGAAATGCAAACATGGGCCGATAGCCACAAAAACTTTGAGTTTATCCCTGTGGTAGAAAATCCATCTGCTAATTGGCAAGGTCACACTGGCTATGTACATAAAGCGGTAATGCAAGATATTGTATCACTTGAACCATACGATATTTATATGGCCGGTCGTTTTGACATGATAGGTATTGTCCGTGATGACTTTATTACTCATGGTGCAATTCGTGAAAACATGTACGCCGATGCATTCGCATTTATCAAATAATTGAAATTAACTTTCAGTTATGAATAAAGGCACCTAATCGGTGCTTTTATTTTATATAACAACAAATACTTAATAGTTAAAACCTATCAATCTCATCAACATAAACAATTTCCTAAATCCCTATCTATAAACCATACTTTGTATAGAACATCAGCGGGAGAGACCCAAATGCTAAATACAAAAGTAAAAGATTTTATGCAACGCAAGTTGCCAAATATCACACCAGATACAGAAATGACGACAGCCATAGCAGAACTACAAAAATTTAAACTACTTGGCGCACCAGTATTTGATAAAGATAAATGCCTAGTCGGATTTATATCTGAGCAAGAACTATTAAAACCACTTACGCAAAGCAGTTATTTTTGTGATGGGATGGTTAAAGTATCGCAACTTATGCAAACAAAGGTAGTGACCGTTAGCGGCGATACCAATATTATTGAGCTTGCAGAGCAAATGCAGCCCGGTAAACCAAAAAACTACCCTGTTGTAGAGGGTGTTAAAGTAATCGGCATGATCAGCCGAGCTGACGTACTTAAAGCACTTTACGATAATTATATAAGTTGCCAAACGCGTTAATTAAACTGACATTACAAATACAAAAATGCCGCTTATATAAAGCGGCATTTTTAATATTCTTAAATTAACGTGCGCTAACGATTGCTGAAAGTTCTTTTTTATCGCCATCGCTTAAAAATGCTATTTCTAATGCATTTTTTTGGGCTTTTTCCATATCAGCTTGAGATAAGCCCGCTTTAGGTGCTGCAACGGTATATTCGTACTCAATTTCAATGCCTTCAACCGCAGGGTCATCAGTATTAATACACGCTAAAATACCGTGATCTAAAAACTGTTTAAGTGGGTGCTTAGCTAAATCGTTTACTGTACTGGTTTGAATATTACTTGTTAAGCACGACTCAATACCAATACGGTTATCGCGTAAGTAATCCATTAGTTTTGGATCTTCAATAGCTTTAACGCCATGCCCTATTCGGCTTGCACCTAGCTCATTAATTGCTTGCCAAATACTTGGAGCACCGAGTGCCTCTCCAGCATGAATAGTCGAAGCTAAATAAGCATTTCGTACTTGTTTAAAGTGCTCTACAAACAACTCACCAGGAAAGCCAATTTCGTCACCAGCTAAATCAACAGCGACTAAATCATTTTTAAATGCGAGTAAAGCATCAAGCTCTTTTTGACATGTTTTTACGCCATAAGTACGCGATAAAATACCAATCAAGTTAGCTTTTATATTTGCACCCTTTGTTGCTGATTTAATACCATCAACAACCGCCTCTACAACCCCTTCTGGGTGTAAACCTTGGCTTTGTGCCATGTAGTAAGGGCTAAATCGAAGCTCTACATAATCAAGGCCTTGTGCTTGTGCATCTTCAATGTTTTCAATCGCTATGCGTCTACACGCATCGTAGTCGCCAAGTACAGTGACACCCCAATCTAACTTTTGTAAAAAAGCCATAAGGTTTGGCTCAGGGTCAATAACTTGAACATGAGGAATTAATGCCTCAACGTTATCTACAGGTAACTCTATATTAAACTGACGACCAAGTTCTAATATGGTTTGCGCACGTACATTACCATCTAAATGACGGTGAATATCTAGCAAAGGTAATTTTCTATTGATCATAATAGCAACCCAGTTTAGTTAAATTTGCGCGCATGATACGCAGATATAGTTATTTTTCAAGTCTATATGGTTTGCGTTAAGTTTAAGCGGTCATATGTCTGCTTTTTGTGCAAAAAATAACGTTACTTATTTATTTGATAAATAATGCCAAAGAGTTTTAAAAAGCGTATTTGCATCAATAGGTTTGGTAATATAACTATTCATTCCAGAGGCTAATGCCTTTTTAACGTCATCGTCATGGGCGTTCGCCGATAGCCCTATTATGGGTAAATCAATTAACCCTAAATCACAACGAATTACTTTTGTTGCTTGGAGTCCATCCATTTTTGGCATCTGAATATCCATAAGAACAATGTCGTAGCTATTTTCGGTTAGCTTTTCTATGGCTTCAAAACCATCATTAGCAATGTCGGCAATACACCCTTTTGTTTTTAAAATGGCACTGGCAACATGCTGGTTAAGTGGATTATCTTCGACTAAAAGTAACTTATAGTTTGCGAATGATAAGGTACTTACATCTATTTCGTCGTATTGCTGTTGAATTTTCTCTGCCTTTGGTAAAGGCGATATAAGCGGCAAACTAAATGTAAATGTAGAACCTTTACCTTCATAACTGACTAAATCAATTGCACCACCCATTAACTCAACCAGCTTTCTGCAAATACTTAACCCTAAGCCTGTACCACCATATTGACGTGAGGTTGAGCTATCGGCTTGCGCAAACGGTTTAAACAATTGTTTTTGTGCTTCGCTACTAATACCAATACCCGTATCGTTAATACTAAAGTAAGTCATTTTTTTCGACTGCCAAATTTTCAGAGTGATCTCACCTTCCCCTGTAAATTTAACCGCATTATTGAGCAGATTCAGCAGCACTTGTTTTAAGCGGATTGGATCGGTATTAATGACCAAATTTGATGTTTTATCAAAATCGAGACTTAACTTTATTGATTTAATGTCAGCTTCAAACTGAAGTAAATTAAGCATTTCATCCGCTAAACTCGCTACATTAATAGGCTCTTGCATTAAGTCTAGCTTGCCTGCTTCCATTTTTGAAAAGTCGAGCACATCGTTTAATACCCGCAGTAAAACACCAAGTGCTCCATCTGCTTGTTCAATGTAACTTCTTGCTTGTTGCCAATCATTCTGCTGCAGCGCTAAATAATGCAGCCCTTTTATACCGTTAATAGGGGTGCGGACTTCGTGACTCATGTTTGCTAAAAACTGTCCTTTAATATGACTCGCTTCATCTGCTTTTTGTTTTTCTTTGCGTAGTGTATGTGTTTGCTTGGCCACTTGTTCGCGAATTTGTATGTTTGTACCTGTAACTGAAATCAAAAATGTAATCAGTAACCACACAAACAACATACCTACTATTTGTGCAAGCCAATACATTAACCAAGACGTTCTAACTATTGGTTCATATAACTCGACCTGCCACATGCGCTTGCCAATCAACAATTGATATTCTTTAAATAGCGCCTGCGAGTTATCGGTATCGGCAATATAAATTGCCTGCTTTTTCCCTGGTATCGTTGTATCAAAAAAACTGGCTGAAATTGAGTTGTTGTGATCAAATAATAGTGTTTGCGATAAGCGTTTCAGGCTGATAATCGCTGCCACAAAGCCTTGAAAATCATCTTCGGTAGAGGACTCTCCAAAAACAGGATATAAAAAAAGTACACCGTGTTCGGCTGTATTTTGGACCAAGTTAATTGGCTCACTTAGTGCAAGTTCATTAAGCTCTTTCGCTTTGCTAAGCGCTGCACCTCTTACTTTACTAGAAGCTAAATCAAACCCTAAAACATCTTCATTACCTTTTAAGGGATATACGTACTTTACTGGAAAGTAATTACTACGAGTACCTGCAGGTTGCCAAGCTCCATCTAGTGACTTTTCTTTTATATATAGAGGTTGGCCGGAGGCTGTATTTTCATGTGTTTCAAAATCTGCGAGTTTATTTGCTGGTATATAAGGTATCCATTCAAATGCTAGAATTTCTTGGCTGTAGCCCAACTGCTTTGAAGTAAATTGTTTAAACTCTTTGAAATCCACGTCACTACTACTAGCAAAAAATGTAGCTAATAAGCCTAAATGAGCAGTAATACCATCAAGCTTTTGGCTTATAGCATTTTGCACAACAAGTATTTTGGCTTCTTGCTTTTGAATATCTTTTTCTTTTTTAACACTAGCAGCGCCATAAAAACTAACGCTAATCAGTATGTAAATTAATAGCGAGGGTAAAATTACCAACATACGGTGGCGTACTTGCGTGTAATTAAAGGCTGCGAGTACTAAAGGTGTAAATATAAGTACGCCAATACTGTCGCCAATCCACCATGCTATAAAGTTATCAAAAATAGCATTGGTCGGAATCACATTATTCAATGCTAATAAGCTAGTTCCCACACCTGCAGCAATAACACAACATATTGGCCCCGCTACTATTAAGCTTTGAACACTGTGTTTTAAAGAAGATAAATCTAGCGGAGCCTTTATAACATTTACTATAATTTGACGACCAATCCAAGCCTGTAAAACAGAGGCTAAAGTGACGCAAATAGCTTGTAAAAGCACATTAAAATGAAGAATATCTACGGTGTTATCAAGGTGAATTAAGTTAGTACAGAAAGCACCAAGAATAAGGCCAATAAATGACTTACGTCCCCAAATTAAAAAGCTCGCTAAAGCAATTCCTGAGGGCGGCCAAGAGGCGACCGCATAGCCATCTACAGAAAGAAGTGAGTTGCTAAAATACCCAGTAAAGAAGTAAGCACAAGCCAAGCTAAGGGTTAATATTAAAAACTTTCTCAATGCTTGTGCTCCTGAACTACAAAAAATGCTAAGTAGTTATAGTGTAGTCATTTATTGATATAAAACGAGCGCCTTTTCTGCTTGTGCACTATTTTTATAACTCAAAACAGCTTGTTCAGAGAACTGTTTTTTATTGTCACTATTCAGTGCTTTATCAAAAATTCTAGCTGCTAAGTCATAATCACCTTTAGCATTAGCAAGGCAAGCCAGCGCAAGTAATAGTGAATTATTTGAATCATCCTTTTTAAGGCGTTCTTGTATGTTTATTTGCAACTTAGGCGCATCGGCTGCTGTTGATTTACTTAATATATTGGCAAGCTCTAAGTGTTGCTCATTGTGCTTAACCATTTTAATTAAGTCACTTTCAATAACAGCCAATTGACCTGCTTGCGCCATTTGCATTAAATATGCGGTGTGGGCATGAGCTTGCAGCTTTTTAGGTAGCTGTTTATATTTTTCGCTCAGTTTGTCTGCATCTAACGCATTAAAGTAGGCACTAAATAACTGCGTCCACTGTGCATCAGTAAGTGCTTTTTTGCGCAGTAAACGCGGCAAAAAGTCTTCCAGCGCACTAAAGTGTTGTTGCTGTACTAATACTTCTGCATAAAGTTTTAACTCAAGTGCGGTGACTTTTTTAGCTTCTGCACTAATACGCATTTGTGACTCAATCGCGCTACTGTCGCCACTTGCCAACCATAGCTTTGCTACTTTTAATTGATGCTCTGGGCTTATTTCAAATAAACGCTCAAGTGCTTTATCTGTTTGATTATTAGCAAGCGCTGCTTTTGCAAGTAATGCTAAGCGAATATCTTCAAACTTATCTGGTACGCTATTACCCGATAAAGCCTGTTCTACGTGCTCGTAATCATCATTAATAGCACTCCACAGAGCCTGCTCAATAGCTGCTTGTTTGCGCTCTTGGCTACGTGCAAAAAAGCCATGTTTAGTATTATGATAAATCGATAATAAGTAGCGGATTAGCTTGTATGTTAAATATAAAACAACAGCGGTAATGACTGCCATTATACAAAACGATACTATCGTGCCTTCTATCGTCGTATTGTTAAATGAAATAAGTACATAACCTTTTTCATCTAGCACAAATGGAGTAACCGCTAGTACAACAACAATAGCTACAATTAAAATAATTAGCCCTATCATTGCGCCCACTCCTTAACCTTTTGTGTACTATTTAAGGTTATTTTTGGATTAAAATTAAGCTGCTCTTTTTCGAGTTTAGACAACGCTTTAAGTACCGTTTTGGTTGCATCATCGTCTTGCTTAAAGTACTCACCAACTAAACGCTTTGCTTCACTTAAGGCGCTAAAGAAAATACTCGCCTGCTTACTCATAAGTGCATCTTGTGCCTGAGTTATATTAAGCTTTATACGTTGATTAATTAAATGGCGCTCTTGATCTGTAAGTAATGGCTCAATAGAAACACCTTCGTGCTGGCGAATAGTAATAAAGCTATCCACAATCTTATTCCAGCTATTACTCAGGTTTTGCTGCCAATCACTCACGTCATCACTTAAAGCATTTTCATCTATTGCAGCCGCTTCTTCTGGCAAGTTAACCGCATTAAAAACTAAATCATCAACGCTATTAAGTGCACTGTTTAACTGTAAATAAATAGCCTCGGTTGCTATAGGTTTAAGGCTATCAAGTGTTTGTATGTCTTGCATAATAGCTTGGCGAACTTCAACTGTTCCTGGGTGTTCGCTAAGTAATGCATCTAAGCGCTTTAAAACAGCACTAGTGCCTTGGTAATCTTTTTCAGCCCATAGTTTAAATTCAGCCATACGCTGTAAGCTGGTTACTTCTTGTGGGTTTAAAGACGAGCCTTGTTGCTGCGCTTTTTGCAAGGCTGCTTTTAGCTCTTGCTGATTTTGAACTGCACTTTCACTTAGGGTTGCGGCTACTTTTTTCTCACTATTAAACAGCGCTTGCTGCAAATTAGATTGCGCCGATTTAAGTGCTTGCAGCTCTTGAACGAGTAACTTATTTTGCTCGCTTAACTCATTAACGGCTAGGTTTTGCGCCTTACCAGCATTTAATTTTTGATAAAACTCGTATCCAACACCAGAGGCCACAATTAACGAAATAAGAAGCGCAAGTGCTGCAACCTTACTTACCTTTTGTTTGTTTTTTTCTGTCGTATTTTTTGTAGCTGCTGGCTCTTGCTTAGCTGATTTAGCTGAGGCCGTGTTAGCTATTGTTGGTGTGGCTTTTTCTGCCGTAACTGGCTTTGACTGTTCGCTCATGTTGCTACCTTGCTGATTTATGCAGGTAAACATAGCATTATCGCTAGCCCCTGCTGCAATGTGTATATTAGCCGAACTTACCTGTTGCAACTTTAAATAAGCGGCTATCCGCTCGCTTGCAACATAAAATCGGCACTGTTGTAACCATTGTAGTTGGTGTGCAGTAAGGCTTTTAAATATAGCATCAACTGCTGCATTACTTGTTATGACTATACCGTGTACATTCTGGCTTTTCCAGTGGTCTGTCCAGTTGGGGGTGATACTCTCTGTGGGTTCACGTTTGTACACAACACAATTATTTAAAAAAGCACCGCGCTCTTTTAGCGTTTTAGCTAACTCAGGGCGGCCACCTTGCCCCTTAACTAACACTATATTACTGCCATCAACCTCGGCGAGTGATTTGAGCGCAAGTAACCCTTCTGAATCATACTGCTTTGGTACTGCTGCGCGCACACCAAATTGCTCATATATAATATCGGCTGTTTGTTGTCCAACCGCATAAAACTGCGCTTTGGTATTTATATCGGGTTTTAATTGCGAAAGTGCACTAACTGCATCTTGCGATATAAATATTATTTTATCTGCATTTAACAGCGGACTAAGTTCAGTGCTGGAGGGTGTTAAATGCGTTATTTTTAATACCGGAAATAAAGACGCCTGATAACCCGCTTGCTCAAGTTGCTGTGCAAGGGCTGCGCCTTTTCCTTCGGGCCGAGTTATCAGAATATGTGTCATTTATGCGTCTCTATAAACTTCAGCTAATATTTTGTCTGCGCCTTGAGCTAGTAATTTTTTAGCAAGCTCAATACCTAGTTCTTCTGCGTCATTTACATGACCTGTTACTTCGTCACGTAAAATTTCGCTGCCATCAACAGCACCAACTAAACCACGCAAATGTACCTGCTCGCCATCAACTAATGCATAAGCACCAATAGGAACTTGGCAACCACCTTCTAAATAGCGGTTCATCGAACGCTCTGCGTTTACGCGAATACGTGTTTGGGTATGCTCAAGTGGTACAAGTAATGCCTTTGTTACTTCATCATCAATACGACATTCGATACCTACAGCGCCTTGACCATTTGCCGGTAATGACACTTCTGGCTCAATGTAGTCAGCAATACGCGACTCCATTTCTAAACGAATAAGCCCTGCAGCCGCTAAAATAATAGCATCATATTGGCCGTCATCTAATTTACCTAAACGCGTATTTACATTACCGCGCAAATCACGAATATCTAAATCAGGGCGAAGTGCCTTAATTTGGCACTGGCGGCGTAAGCTTGAAGTACCGACAATAGCGCCCTGTGGTAGCTCGTTTAAATTTGCAAAATTGTTTGATACAAACGCATCACGCGGATCTTCACGCTCACAAATAGTATACAGCTCTAATCCTTCTGGGAACTCTACTGGCACGTCCTTCATAGAATGCACGGCAATATCAGCTCGGCCATCTAACATGGCTTGCTCTAGCTCTTTAACAAATAAGCCTTTACCGCCAATTTTAGCCAATGGCGTATCTAAAATTATATCCCCTTGCGTCGACATTGGGACTAATTCTACGCGCACATCTGCATGAAAACGCTCAAGCTCTGCTTTTACAAATTCGGCCTGCCAAAGTGCTAAGGCGCTTTTGCGCGTTGCGATGCGTACTAATTTTGTTTTTTCTGTCATAAGGGTATCCAATTAATTACTGCGTTTAGCTAGTTTTAGTCAGCTAAAATTCTAAATTCTTTTTGGGCAATTAAATTGCCTTGCTCATCAACTACATCAACACGCCAATGGCCTGCCTGTGTGTCCATGATATTTTTTGTTGAGTACGTTCTGTAGCGAGGCGAAGTAACATTAAGTGTAATTTCAGCCATAGTCTCACCCTCAAACGACCAAACATGCTTAACTTGCTGGCCTTGAAGATTTTTAATCTCACTAAAAAACGATAGTCCTTCATCAAACTGACTTAATCTAATATCAGCAGCAAACACATTAGTAGGTTCACGCTTACTTACTTTGCGAGTAAGTACTGCACGGCTAATTTTACCTGTATCTATTTGCGCCCCCAATGCCACACTTGCCACTTGTGCTGTAGGTGAAAAACCTTCAGTGCCACTCAATGCACCATCATCACTTTCTAAATCTAAAAGTAAGTCGCTTTGACTGGCTGGCTCAGCTACGTTTTGAGCTTCTGCGGTTTCTTCTTGCACATCATTATCAAGGTTTGAGTTTAACTCTGTATTAATACTCTCACTTTGATCAATCACAATATCGTTGTTAGCTAATAAAACTGTATCAGTATTTACAAGATCCGCTTTATCAGGTGCATTAATTGATATGCTTTGCTCAACCTCATTCTGCGCAAATAATAACGGTTCAATGCTCGGTTGCGTTATCTCTGCGGGCTCGTTAGGAGTGTTGTTTACTGATGATTGAGGCTCAACATCCGTTACTTCAACGCTTGTCTGGTTTTGAGCGTTACTACTAAAGCTTAAAAATTGCTCCTGCTCATTTGGATGCTCACCTTGCTCTGCACTGGCTGACGTTGTTAAGCCATACACAACTGCTGCAGAGGTCATTAATACCAACATAGCAATACTCACAATACGACGCCAATTCCACTCGTAGCTTACCGTTGGTACACTCTCTTGTAGTTCGCGTTTAACATTTGCTTTAATAACTATTTTTTGACTCATATTGACCTCAGCGGTTCCAAAATTAGCTTAAACGAGCAATTAACCATTGGCGAATAGCTTGCAATTCTTCTGCGCAAACTTGGTGGGCCATTGGATATTCTTGCCAGCTTACATCCATGTTATGTGCTGTTAATACTTCAAACGCACTTCTTCCCGCACTATGCGGTACAACGTTATCTTGGCTACCATGAGCCATAAATACGTTTAAATCAGTATGCTTTGCTTCATCAGTAAATTTTTGCGGCACACACATATAAGTAGAAAGCGCCATAACACCCCCAAGCTTTTGCTCAAAGCGCGGTGCTAAATGCAGAGACACAACACCACCTTGAGAAAAACCAGCTAAAATAATTTTATTAGCAGGTATGCCATTAGCAATTTCTTTATTAATTAACTCTTCTACCTTTGCAGCCGAATCCCTTACGCCTTGTTCATCGGCACGCTTATCTAATTCTATAGATTTAATATCGTACCAAGAGCGCATTTCCATACCACCATTTATGGTGACCGGTTGTACTGGCGCATGCGGAAAAACAAACCGTATACCAAGCTCACTTGGTAAATTAAGCTGCGGAGCTACTGGCGCAAAACCATCCCCAGAGTCACCTAAACCATGTAACCAAATAACCGTTGCTTTGTGCTCACTTTGGGCTGCATATTCTACAAATTCTAAACTCATAGTGATGATTGCCACTTAACTTCTTGGCCTGCTTGGCGAGTTGAGGCTTCATTTATAAACGCCCAAAATTCAGCGCCAGAGCGGTTATCAATCCATAACCCATCACGCATTTCAAAATGATGTCCGTTAAACTTAGTCGCAACCCATACTTGATGAAGAGGTGCTTGCTTATTAATCACTATTTTACTTTTATCAGGAAAAATAATTTCTAAAATACCTTGTGCCGATTCGTAATCTAAATCAGCTTCGCAATCATCAACCTGCTCTTCAATAGTGAACATAAGAGCTTCGGCTAATTGGTGATATTCGTGTTCAGTCATTGTTATTTCCTTTGCAGGCGAGCCGCCTAATATTGGGTACGTTTTAGCTTTGAATTAGCTTTAAAAATGTGCAGCTAGGGCCTGTTAACCTTTCAGGATTGAAATTTGTTCTATCTAGGGGCGATTTAATCGCGGCGCGAGGTTTGTAACCTAGTGGACTAAGTTAAAACCGAGCAACAAAGAGTAAATCGTTCCTAGGACGAACCCAACGGGCAGCGCAAATTCAACCTCGAGAGATAAACAAGTCCTAGTGTAACAGGAATAAAATCATCCGCGAATAGCTGCATTTTTTAGATATTCTGTTACTCTGCGATTATAAAGCCAGCAACCGTATTAATCTAATGAAAGCGACACATACCTTACAATTAAAAAAACTATTAATAAGCACTGTACTGTTAAGCGCCTTAGCTGGCTGCGGACAAAGCGGTCCGTTATATTTACCAGAGCAACAAACAGAGCAAAACCAACCTCAAAATACAGCTAAACCAGCCACTACCGCTGAGCAAGCCAAAACATCGCAAAGTCAGGAGCAATAAATGGATTATTTTAACTACAAAAACAACCAATTATTTGCCGAAGACGTCAGTGTGGCAAGCATAGCGCAGCAATACGGTACGCCGTGTTATGTGTACTCGCGCGCTACATTTGAACGCCATTACTTAGCGTTTGCTAACGCCACTAAAAATCATAAAAGCTTGGTATGTTACGCCGTAAAAGCAAACTCAAATATAGCCGTGCTTAATATATTAGCGCGCCTAGGTTCGGGTTTCGATATTGTATCCAAAGGCGAACTTGCGCGTGTAATTAAAGCGGGAGGCGATGCTTCTAAAGTTGTTTTTTCGGGCGTGGCGAAAACAGCAGACGAAATAGCTTACGCATTAAAACTGGGCATTAAATGTTTTAACGTTGAATCAGCCTCTGAGCTTGAGCGTATTTCTGAAGTGGCTTGCGAGCTTAACTTAGAAGCGCCTATTTCTATTCGCGTAAACCCCGACATAGATGCAAAAACACATCCGTATATTTCTACCGGCTTAAAAGAGAATAAATTTGGTATTGATATACAAACTGCTGTAGGTGTTTATCAACAAGCAGCGGCTTTACCTGGTTTAAAAATTATTGGTGTTGATTGCCATATTGGCTCTCAATTAACTGAAGTCAGACCATTTTTAGAAGCCCTTGATAAACTCATGGCGCTTATTGATGAGCTAAAAACTAATGGTATTGAGCTAACTCACTTAGATATTGGTGGCGGTTTAGGCGTGCCATATAACAATGAGCAACCACCACACCCAAGTGAATATGCAGCGCAAGTAACCGAACGCTTAGCTAACTACAAACATCTTGAACTTATTTTTGAACCAGGGCGCGCTATTGCAGCTAACGCAGGTATTTTAGTTACTCAAGTTGAATTTATTAAACAAAACCAAGACAAATTTTTTGCCATTGTAGATGCAGGTATGAACGACATGCTTCGCCCTGCGCTTTATCAAGCATGGCAAAAAATCATTCCGGTATCAGTTCGCGACGACGAAACACCGACTCACAACTTTGATATTGTGGGTCCGGTGTGCGAAACCGGCGACTTTTTAGGAAAAGATCGTGAACTAGCGCTTAAACAAGGCGACTTACTCGCACAGCGAAGTGCTGGTGCGTATGGCTTTACCATGAGTTCAAACTACAACTCGCGCCCGCGTGTTGCAGAAATAATGGTAGATGGTCAGCAGCATCATCTTATTCGTGAACGCGAAACTATTGAAAGCCTTTATCAGGGTGAGAAAGTTTTACCATAAACGTTTTTGTCTACTAGCTGCTCTGTGGCATGATTAGCACAGAGCAAAACCGAATTAGAGCGCTATGTTAGTTAATTTTTCCAAAATGCACGGCTTAGGCAACGACTTTGTTGTGATTGATAACATTACACAAAATGTTTTTTTGTCGCGAGATCAAATCAAAAAACTGGCAGATCGCCATTTTGGCATTGGCTTTGACCAATTGCTGATGGTTGAAGCGCCGTACTCTCCTGATCTCGACTTTCATTATCGAATATTTAATGCCGATGGTACCGAAGTAGAACAATGCGGTAACGGCGCACGCTGTTTTGCCCGCTTTGTACGTATGAAGGGCCTTACTAACAAGCATAAAATTACTGTGTCGACCAAGTCGGGCAACTTAACGCTCTACATAGAAAAAGACGGTCAAGTAACGGTTAACATGGGTCATCCAAATTTTGAGCCAAGTAAAATCCCTTTAAAAGCGAGCAAGCGTGAGCTTACTTATATTATTAGAACCGAAGAACACACTGTATTTAGTGGCGCGGTATCTATGGGTAACCCGCATTGCGTGCTAGAAGTTGACGACGTAACCACCGCGCAAGTTGATATATTGGGTCCATTACTTGAAAACCACGAACGTTTTCCGCAAAAAGCGAACATTGGCTTTATGCAAGTTGTATCGCATGAACACATTAAATTAAGAGTGTGGGAGCGCGGCGTTAACGAAACCCTAGCCTGTGGCACAGGTGCGTGTGCAGCAATGGTGATTGGTCATATGCAAAATAAGTTATCAACAACTGTTCAAGTAGATTTACCAGGCGGTAGCCTACAAGTACGTTGGAGTGGCGAAGGTCACCCAGTACGCATGACTGGCCCCGCAGAGCATGTGTTCGACGGGCAAGTAGCGCTATGAGCGAGCTAAGTAAAGAACAGGTTATTGATTACTTACATCAACATCCTGATTTTTTGGTTCAACACCCGGAGCTACTCGCACAACTTGAGCTGCAACAGCAAGCTCAAGGTGCAACGTCGCTGGTACATATTCAGCAACGCCAATTACGCGAGCACAACACGCTTTTAAAAAGCCAAATAGACGCTATGAGCAAGCATGCAACGCAAAACGAGCTTGTATATCGTTTGTTTAGCCAGTGCCATCGCCAGCTTTGGAATCATGACGATTTTGACACTCTTGCAAATAATCTACGCAATATAATTTGCTCAAGTGAAGATGTTAACGACTGCAAATTAGTGAAATATAATCCCGAATACGACGAACTTATTTCACATCGCCTTACCCATTCTGGGCATTATTTAGGGCGTATTAATCAGCAAGAGCGCGAATTATTATTTAGTGAAGATACACAATCTTTCGCTATTTATTTAATTGGCGACACCAAGCACCCTATCGCTATTTTGGCGTTTGGTAGCAGTAACGTAAACCACTTTGAGCCCGCTCAAGATAACCTGTTTGTGCTCGACTTTATAAACGCATTACACCTGCGGTTGCAAAAACTAGCATGAGTGACGATGCGCCTAATATTACCCAGTTAAGCGACAATTGGCGTACACCCATAACGCTATTTAGCGATTATTTAAAGTTTGAAAAGCAATATTCAGCGCACACAGTTAATCAATATGTAAGCCAGCTTGGCTTTGCAGCACTTTATTTTAGCAAATTATGTGACGACTGGTTTGGCGTGCAAGGCGAGCATATTCGCCGCTACAGCATGGCACTGCGATCAAAACAATTAAGTGGGCGTACTATTAGTTTAAAGCTCAGCTGCATTCGTAGTTTGTATAAGTTTTTAAAAGCAAAAAACATTGCCGAGCAATCGCATTACCATAATCCGGCTATAGGTATAAAAGGCCCTAAGTTTGCAAAGCCCCTACCTAAAAATCTCGATGTGGATCAAATGGCACGCTTGCTCGAAATACCTGACGACGAACCTCTCGCAATTAGAGATAAAGCAATGATGGAGTTAATGTATTCATCAGGGCTGCGTATAAGCGAGTTAGTTGGCGCTAACATGCAAGATATTAGCGCTGCCAATGGTGAAATTTTAGTGCGTGGTAAAGGTAATAAAGAGCGATTAATTCCGGTGGGCAAAAAAGCGTTAGACGCATTAAAAAAATGGCTCACAATACGCCCTCAGTTTGCAAAGCCCGATGAAATAGCAGTATTTTTAAGTAGCCAAAAAAACCGTATTTCGATTCGCCAAGTGCGCCTACGCATGCAAGAGTGGGGAATAAAACAAGGTATTAGCTCGCAGGTTCACCCGCATAAGCTGCGCCACTCGTTTGCGTCACATATTTTAGAATCGTCTGGTGATTTACGCGCCGTGCAAGAATTACTAGGGCACAGCAGTTTGTCGGCTACACAAGTGTATACGCATTTAGATTTTCAACATTTAGCCAAGGTGTACGACAACACTCACCCTCGCGCAAAAAAACGAACTGATTAGGAAAATAAATATGATCCGATTTAATCGTGCTATTAAGCCATTTTCTGTCATGAGCTTTGATTTAGACGACACGCTATACAGCAATCACCCTATTATAAAAGCAGCCGTTAAAGCCCAACAAAATTATTTAAACGCACTACCTGGCTATCAAGAGCAAGGGCAAAAGTACTGGCAACTATGTCGCGAACTTGCCGTAATACAAAACCCAGATCTCGCGGATGATGTAACTAAATGGCGCAAACACACCCTACGTTTAGCGCTTTCTAAACTTGGGTTTACCGCAGATGAAGTAGAGCGCCATGCAAATGCCGCCTATAACGCCTTTGCCGATGCGCGCAGCAACATAGTGGTAAGCGATGACGTACTTAACTTACTAGATAACCTAGCCAAACACTTTACGCTTGTTGCAATTACTAACGGTAACGTTGAAATTGAACGCTTTAACTTACACGATAAATTTGAACTCGTCCTGCAAGCGGGTATGCACGGTAAAGCAAAACCTCACAGTACCTTGTTTGATAAAGCAGCCACACATTTAAACGTTGCTAAAAGCGATATTTTACACATTGGCGATAGCCTAGATACCGATGTACAAGGCGCAAATAATGCCGGTTGCCAATCGGTATGGTTAAACGATCAAGGCGCCAATTATGCTTATAAAGGGCTGGCTGATATTGAAATAGTCAACATCCATGCTTTAACGCACTTTATTAAATAACCTACTCGTTTAAAAATAAGAGGTCACAATGAGCCACTATACCAAGCTAATCACCTTGCTATTAATTGGCTCGCTTAGCCTTAACGCTTATTTATTATGGCCGCAGCCTGCGTTAACTACACCACAAAAAACGCAAAGTGCCCAGCAAAGCATATCGCCTAAACAGCAAGATACGTTACTAAATACGGCAAAGCAGCAATTTAAACAACACCAATTTGAAGCCGCACTTAGTAGCTATCAACAACTCAAAAACAGCAACCCAGAAAGTGCAAAAAAACTTTATTCATCGTGGCTAGTGCAGCTTAAAATATGGCTAAATAGCAATTTATTACTTAGCGAATCATCTCTCAATGCGCTATTAAATAACAGCCCTTATAACGTAGAATTACTTAACTTACAGATTGAGTATTTAATAAATAGCGAGCAAACACAAAATGCCATTATTGCTTTATTTGAGCTGAATTCATTACTGCCTGCTGATCAGCAAAGTAACGTAAATACACGTTTAAATACGCTCATTCAAAACAAGCTACGCACATTAACAGATCAACAAAATTGGCAAGCTATTATTGAGCAAACGCAAATTTGGCTTGATTATAAAAGCGATAACGCACCGTTTTTATATCCGCTTGCGAACGCCTACTATCAGCAAGGCGATTTAATTAGCGCACAAGCAACCCTTGATCGAATGCCAAGCCAGCACAATCTAAAAAGCCAAGTGCAAACACTGCAAGCTATGATCAATAAAGCGCAATCGCAAGACGACTTCGTTGCCTTAACGCCTTACGGCGTGCATTACTTAATAAACACCGAAATAAATAATAATCTATCCACCGAATTAATGATTGATACAGGCGCAAGCGTGACCTCGCTACCGACAAATGTTATTGAGCAAATTTCGCCACAACCTTTATATTTAGGTGATGTAACGGTAAATACGGCTAACGGTCAAATTGTTGTAAAACGTTATCAAATTGAGTCGTTTAAAGTAGGTTCGCAAATTATTTATGGTTTTGAAGTGTTGAGCATTGAAAACACACGCGGACAAGGTTTACTAGGAATGAACTTTTTATCGCGATTTAAATTTAATATAAATCAGCAGACAGATGAGCTAGAGTTAAGCGCTAAATAATTATAAAACATAAGAATAAAACATGACATTAAATGACTACTTAGCAATCCTTGCAGAAAATCCAAAAAGCATTCAATTTACAGATACTATTGCTGTTATAGAGGCAAATTACACGTTTACCGCGTGCGGCTTTAATAATCATGGATTACTAAGCTCTGCAAGTGAGAACAATGGCTCGTGTAAAATTTTTGCATTTGCTAAACTAAACGATTTAAGTAAACAAAATACCTTAGATTGCTTTGGTAAGTTTTACCGACAAGACGTGCTGCAAAACCCAAAAGGCGATGATCACATGAACATTCGCACCTTTATGTTAGCGCCAGAGGCAATACCTTTTTTAGGTATTACCTTTGAAGGCGAGCCACTAAAAGTAAAATAGCCAGCAAAAATATTAAAGTGGCTTTTCCATAAAGTAACGAGTTCCAGAGCGCGGATAATTATTAAGCTGATACTTAACACTATAACCGCGCTTTTCATAAAAAGGTTTTGCCTGAAAATCGAGCGTATCAAGTTGAGCAGTTGTTGCACCTAGTTCAATAGCGGCTTGTTCAAGTGCTGTTAGCAGTTTATCGGCAAGCCCTTGGCCTCGCGCACTATCGCTACACCAAAGCCAACTAATCATCAGCCAATTTCCAAACACACACCCACTAATACCGGCAACAAGCTCGCCTTGCTCATCAGTAAATTTATAGCCTAATGGCACTCTTTGCGCATCAAAATGCTGGGCGTTAAATTCAACCATTTGCGCGCGAAGCGCTACGTTTAACGCATCGGTATTATCTGCTGTTAATTGATACATGTGCCGCCCTTAAAGAGCTGATACTAGCAAACTAGCTCAATCAATACAGGTTATTTTTACCAAATGGGACTTCAAGCATATTACTGGCTGTTTTTTCGGGTTGACCGCACATTTCATCGTAAGCACTTGTATGGCGTAGCATCATTTGTGCATAGGCTATTTTTTCAAAACGCTTTTGAATATGCAGTGGGCTTAGTGCTTTTATAAACTCACCATTTTCCTCTGTCACGTAATATTCAACATTATTTATAATTACAGAGACTTGGTATAATGCCATTTCAAGAGAATGCGCAACCACCTTTTGTAATGGCTCATGTTTTTTTAATTCTGAGAATTTCATACCCATAACAACCACCTTTTTTAAAAGTAACCTCATAGATACGCAGCTTTGCTATAATCGCGATCAAATTTTTATTGGCCGCTGACATCATACGTTATGAGTACAAAAATCCGACTAGCTAAATATATTGCCCATTCAGGTATTTGTTCTCGCAAACAAGCCTCGCGTTTAATTGACGAAGGCGTTGTGACTGTAAATAATCGCCCAGCTAATCACATTGATCACGTTGATGAGCAAGACACTGTAATAGTGAACGAAAAAGAAATTAAAGGTGCTGCCGATTTAGTTTATTTTGCGTACCACAAACCAGTAGGTATTGACTGTAAATTAAATATTGATGACCCAGCCAGCCTTATTCACCATTTGCCCACACTCACCCGTGTTTACCCTATTGGTCGATTAGATAAAGACTCTCGCGGTTTGCTTATTTTGACCAACGATGGGGATTTTTGTAATCAACTAATACATCCTGACTTCCACCAGCCTAAACATTATTTAGTCACCGTAAATAAGCCTTTAGACGATGCTTTTTGTAAAAAAATGACAGCAGGCGTACCCGTTGATAAACACATAACCCTGCCTTGTGAAGTAAATAAAATAGCCAGCAATCAGTTTAGTATTGTTTTAAAACAAGGGCTAAACAGACAAATACGTAAAATGGCGCATTACTGCGGATATAAAGTAATTGATTTATTTAGAGTGCAATTTAGTGACCTCACCCTTTCAAAACTAAACCTACCTGAAAACCAATATATACAAATTAATAAAAACGATATTTCAAAAATCTAATACCAAGTCACTTAATTACATCTCAAAAAGTTAAAAATAAACTTGCAATTAAAGATTACAGGTGTAGTCTTTAATTGAAGATTACATTTGTAGGCAATAGCATGATTGAGTTATCAAAAGCAGAGTTTGACGTGCTCGACGCACTTTGGATTAACTACCCCGCCACCGCGAGCCAAATAATTGAGCGCTTAAGCGACGATAAGCAATGGCACGAAAAAACCATTAAAACCCTACTAGGTCGACTAGTAAAAAAAGGCGCACTTACATTTGAAAAAGAAGGTCGTCAGTATATTTATATGCCGTGTATGGAGCGCGCCGACTACACCTTAAAAGAAAGCCAAAACTTTATTGAGCGCTTTTTTAGTGGACGTATTGCGCCACTTGTAAGCGGCTTTGCTAAATCGGAGCAGCTTTCTCAGCAAGATATAAACGAGCTTAAAAAAGTTATAGATGACTGGGAAAAAAACCAAAAGTAAGGGATTAACATGGTTATTCAAACTAGTTTTAATTGGTTGATTGAGCAGCAATTACTATTAAGCATTTTGTTTTGTGGATTTATTTTACTCGAGCGATTTGGTTTAAAAGCCCTTGGCTCGCGGTTTGTATATAAATTAGCATGGCTATTACCTGCAGCATTGGTTATTGCTAATTTACCAAATGCGATTAAACCACTGCAAAATAGCAATATTAGCCATTACTTAATCACCCCTAACCAGTCTTTTACACATGAAATGGGTATTAGCTGGGCGCTCATGTATGTACTTATTACCGCAGGGTTATTAATAGCTAGCTTTATTACGCATACCCGCTTTGTTAAAAGCCTGCAGTTAACTGAGTTAACCCAATTTGAAGGCACTCTTACCGCTGATGTTAAAACTTATACCAGCCAACATGTAGCCACGCCAATGGTGGTCGGTATTTTAAACAGCAAGCTGGTGTTACCGAGTAACTACAATACCCAGTTTGATAAAGCCACATTAGCCCTTATTTTAGAGCACGAAAACGTACACATTAAACGCAAAGACAACCTAACAAACGCACTTATATTACTGCCTACTATTTTACTTTGGTTTAACCCACTAGCTTGGTTTTGTTACGCAAGCATGCGCCGACTACAAGAGCTGACTTGTGATGAACGGGTACTTGTCAATAAAACCACACAACAACACATTCTATATAGCAAAGCCTTAATAAACTGCGCGGCGAATGCGCCCACAGGACTTATGGCTTATTCACACTACGGAGATAAAAAAACCATGTTACAACGACTTACTAATATAAAACACAGCGGGGAGCGTTCAAAGCTTGCTAAGGGTGGCTTATTACTTGTAGCCGCAAGCATGCTAAGCGGCTTAGCCATTGCAAAGCAACCAGAAGTAAATAAAACGCAAGAGGAACATATTTCACCAACAATACGCATTGAACCTGCTTATCCAATACAAGCAGCTCAACAAGGGATCAGCGGCTCTGTTGTATTAAAGTACGATATAACTCCCAATGGTGAAACCGCTAATGTTTCTGTTGTTAGTGCAAAGCCTGAAGCCATATTTGACCGTGAAGCTAAAAAGGCGCTAAGACAGTGGCAATACAAACCCTCATCAATGGGTTATCAAAACGTACTTGTACAGCTCGATTTTGCGATTAATAGTGAAGTGGCACCTACCGATTTAATTGAGCGAATTAAAGTATCGCATTAACGCCACGAGTTCTTCAAGACTACAAAGCAAGCGCCCTTTTAGGCTGCTTGCTTTGTGGTTTTAAAATATAAACCTACAAACTCACCACAATCATGGCAATGGCTGTACCCAAACCAATAAACCACACTAATGAGCGAATTATATCTAGGTTCATATAGTAAAATACGCAATACAAAATACGCGACACAATATGCGTAACAGCTAGCATTTCGGTTACTGCACCTACAGAGTTAGTGCCCAGTACAACTGCAATAGCGACAGCAAAAACAGCAAGCGATTCAAAACAGTTTTGATGAGCAGCAAGCGCCCGTGCACCAAAGCCGGTTAATTTTGTTTGTTGCGCCCTTGGGTGTTTATTGTCGTATCGACCTAATTTTGCCATTGCTATAGCAACCGGCACTTTTGCAAAGTAAGGCATTAATACCGCCAGTAATGCACATACAACTAATGTTGTCATAATTTATCCTTTTGATGTTTCGGATAATTTAGCATAAGCGCAATAAAAAAGCCGCCAGATACGTTTTATGACAAACGCTGGCGGCTAACAATAACATCAGGCTTACTATAGCTAAATATATCCTCAAACCCATGCGACATAATGTCGCAGATGATGAATATTCAACATCATAGTTAATGCATCGCTTTACTTCACAAAGCTTGTTAACTTTACTGCCTTAGATTTTAACGATGACGACCATGACCTGGATATTTTTCACTTTTTTAGCCGCCTTCATGCAAGCATGGCGTAATGCCCTGCAAAGTAAATTAAGCAACGATGTGAGTGTTGCTGGCGTAACCCTCTCCCGCTTTATTATTGCAGGTCCTATTGCTGCCGTGTATTTATATAGTTTGTATCAATATCAAGATACAGCCATGCCTACGTTTAATAATGCCTTTTGGGGATTCATTGTAGGCGCAAGTGTTATGCAAATACTTGCCACTGGTTTAATGGTTAAGCTATTTAAAATGAATAATTACGCTGTAGGTGCTGGTCTTGCCAAAAGCGAGGCATTAGTAGCTGCTATTTTAGGTGTATTATTTTTTGGCTCGGCACTTTCTTTACTCGGCTGGCTTGGTGTGTTTTTTGGCGCTATTGCCGTATTGCTACTCAGCGGTATAACAAGCGTTAAACACTTTAATGCTAAAACTGCATTACTAGGACTGGCATGTGGCACTTGCTTTGCTCTTACCTCACTGTGGGTACGTGAAGCGAGCTTAAACTCAGGATTATTATTTCCACACTCAGCCGCTTGGGTTTTGCTGTTTGTAATTAGCTTACAAACACTAATACTACTGAGCTATTTATTATTAAAAGAACCGCAAACACTCAGTAAACTGTGGCAATACAAAGGCACTACAGCCGNGCTGGTTTAGTGCAATGAGCTTACAACATGTTGCTTACGTTAAAACACTTGGACAGGTTGAAGTATTTTTTACCATGCTAATTGCCGTACTTTGGTTAAAGCAGCCACTTAAAAAACAAGATACTGCAGGCTTAATACTCATAGCCATTGCCGCTGTTTTGGTTATGTTGCCGAATTAATGGCAACATAAAAAAGCGCAGGCTTTTATACCTGCGCTATTCATAATTAAGCGTTTATTCAAATTACCAATTAAGAGCTTATTTTAAGTGTTATCACACCGCTAATAATCATTAATACTCCCGCAATACGACCAAATGTAGCTGCATCGTTATAAAACAATATACCTACTAAAAACGTACCCGCAGCGCCAATACCTGTCCACACCGCGTATGAGGTGCCCATTGATATTTGCCTTTGAGCAAGCCACAACATAAAACCACTAGCAACTAAAAATGCCACCGCTATTGCTATGCCTTGCCAGCGAGTATCTGAGTTTTGTGAGATTTTTAAACCTATCGGCCAGCCAATTTCAAGTAAACCGGCAATAACCAAATAAATCCACGCCATTAAACATCTCTCTTTTTCAATATAACTTCATATAAATCTTCGCGGCGATCTTTTAAGTTACGCACTGTACCTTCGCTATGAAGGATTTTAAGCTTATCCATATCAAGGTCACTAAATAACAGCATTTCTGTATTAGGTGTGGCTTCGTTAAGTGTTGCATCGTGCGGGAACGAAAAGTCCGATGGCGTTAACACAGCCGATTGTGAGTACTGCACATCAAGGCTTTCTACTTGTGGTAAGTTACCTACCGAGCCTGCAATAACCACATAACATTCGTTTTCTATTGCACGCGCTTGTGCACAATGGCGCACACGTAAGTAGCTGTTTTTAGTGTCGGTCCAAAATGGGACAAACAAAATATCTAACCCTTGTTTTGCTAATATGCGTGAAAGCTCAGGAAACTCTACGTCATAACAAATTTGAATACCTACACGCCCAGCATCGGTTTCAAATACAGCAATTTTGTCGCCGCCTTGAATAACCCAATCGTTTTGTTCATGCGGGGTAATATGTATTTTACGTTGCTCGTCTATTTTACCGCTGCGGTGGCATAAATAACTTACGTTATAAATTTTATCGTCTTCGGCAAGCGGCATAGAGCCGGTAATAATATTGGCGTTGTATTCTATTGCCATACGCGACATCGCGTTTTTAAACGTTTCGGTATATTCCGCTAAATAACGAATCGCTTCAGTTTGGTTGCTTTGATTTCCTAAGCCCATTAATGGCGCGTTAAAAAATTCAGGGAATAGTATAAAGTCGCTTTTGTAGTCAGATACGGTATCTACAAAGTATTCAACCTGTTTTAGCATTTCTTCAACTGATTCAACACAGCGCATTTGCCATTGCACAGCACCCACACGCACAATTGATTTAGTTGACTCAAGTACCGTGTCGGTTGGCTCATACATAATGTTATTCCACTCAAGTAAAGTGGCGTAACCAACTGACTCTTGATCCTCCGGTAGGTACTTTTTAAGTAAACGCTTTACCTGAAAATCGTTAGATAACTGAAAGCTTAAAATAGGATCGTATAGCTCTCTCTGATCTACTTTTGCAATGTATTCCATTGGCGTCATTTCACTACTGTGATTGTAATAACGTGGAATACGACCACCCGCTAAAATAGCGCGTAGGTTATATTGGCGGCACAGTTCTTTACGGGCATCATAAAGGCGACGACCTAAGCGCATGCCTCTGTGAGTTTCGCTAATGGCCACATCTAAGCCATATAGCGCATCGCCATCGGTATCGCTAAATACACGGTCGTGACCATCTGCAATGTCTTCGTATGTATGCGGGTTTGAAAAACGTGTGTAATCAACTTGTACGCTCAGCGCTAAGCCCACCAGCACGCCGTCATCTACAATACCGATTTGCCCTTCAGGAAATTGGTCTATTAATCTAAAAATGGTATGACTTGGCCACGCACCACCTAAGTCGGGATACGCTTGATCCATCAAGGTTTTAATTTGCGGATATTGCTCTCTGGTTAAGTTACAAATTTCAAGATGGGTTTTTTCTGCCGACATACACAACTCCTTTAGGCATAAGAAAATAAAAGCCGAATGTACGCTCGATTAAATCAAGAATACACTCAGCTTTGTATCATGTTTTTTACTTTAGATGTACTACTTTAAACTGCGATAAAAGAGTGTGGTTACTTTCTCTTTTGGTAACCAGCCTGCGTATTCAAGACCAAGTTCTGCCAATGGATCGGCTTTAAGTACTTGCTCTAAGCTTGCATTATTTTGCATTGCTTTTAGCATCACATCTTTCGCGTTTTGAACTAGTTTACCATACGCTATCAGTCCTGAACGGTCACTTACCTTACCGTGTCCTGGTATTACTTTAGTGTTGTCGTCAATTTGTTTAACTACATCGTCTACTGCCGCTAAAATACCATCAACGCTACCGCCACTATCTACATCAACAAACGGTAAGCTGCCAAAATTAAAGTAAATATCGCCCATGTGCACTATGTTATCGTTACTAAAAAAAACAACCGAGTCGCCATCGGTATGTGCATGTTCGTAATGCACTACATGAGCGTGTTCGTTATTAAAATGCAGTTTTAAATCGTGACCAAAACTAATGCGTGGTAAAAAGTCTGACCCTTCTCCGTGCTGCTCTTCTAGACGTTTGTGTACATTATCGTGCGCTATAACGTGCGCACCTGCTTTAGCAAAGTTCTCGTTGCCACCGGTATGATCGCCATGATGATGCGTATTAATAACAAACTCTGCACTGCCTGGTTTTAAATCGCTAATCGTTTTTTTTATGTCGTCTGATAACTTGGCAAACTGATCATCAATAATATAAATGCCATCATCACCTACACTCGCTGCAATATTACCGCCTTGCCCAAATAGTACGTATACATGCTCACTTAGCTTTTGTGCTGTTACTGGACCTTCATCTGCTTGCGCTGCTGTACTTAGTAATAAACCTGTTATTAATGCGGGTAGTATTTTTTTCATTTTTGTTCTCTGTTGTATGAAGTAATTAATATAGAACGTTTTTATCACTATTTAAGCTCACTCACTTATCACTTAAACGTTATTTAATAGGACTTATGACTATTTGATGCATAAGTGTTTGCGGCAATAAAGGTGTATGTTTACCCTCTACGTAATCACTAAACCCCGCTCTATAAAATTCAGAAAGAGGATGCCCCGATTGCCCACCGGGAATAGCTAAAATCGCATGTTCTAAATGCCCTGGTTGCGCAATAAAACGCTGTGATGCACCAAAACTACGCCCTTGTACTGCGGGCATATAACTATCACCAAAGCCCGCTGCTGTGGGCATATTTAATAACTTAGCAAGTAACGGTATTTGCTTTGCAAACGGATGCTCTATCACTAACTCATTTACCTTGCCCCACTGCCAGCTTTGAAGGTTATTACCAAATTGTTCTGTAAGTTTAGTGATAGTTTGGCTAAACGCACCGTGTAATTGTGCATCCCAGCTTTTAAATTGTGGGTTTATCCACGTGTCGGGTTTGTTGTTAATAAGCTGCCACACTGCGGGCTCTAAATCTCGTTTTACGTATTTAAGTGTGCCTTGTTGTTTATTTAATTGGCTTTCAATATTACTAAATAAAATATTAATCACTTCATCGCGGTAGCGCTTAACTAAGGTATACCCTATGGAGGTTGAACACGCACATTGCTGCCAATTTTCGAGCGCTGTTATATATTGCTGATTTTTGGTTTGATCTGTTTTTAATTGCTTTAATAGCAAAGCATGCCAAGGCATTAAAAAGCGAGCTTGATTATCGAGCTGTAGTGCGTAAAAGTCGCTCTCTGCAAATGTTTGTTTTTCAAATAATCTATCGCGAATTTGGCTCGAACGTGCACCGAGTGCATAGCCACCATTGCCAAAACGGGCNTTATCTTCAGCCGATACCACGCGAGAATTACCAGTCCATAATCGACCGTTTTGTGGGTTTTTAATAAAGGGACGTTCTAATTCATTTTGCTGCCAAAGCGCTGAGTAGTCATCGGCATTTACGCCAAGCTCACTTGGCGTTTTACGCGCCGGTATACCGCCCATGTTTTTCCACGCGGCGTTACCAAGGCTGTCTACCACCATTAGGTTTTGCACAGGTATTCCTACATCGCTTGCTACGGCAAGTGCATCATCTACTGTTTTGGCTTGCTCTAACTTTAATAGTTGCATATTAACGGCGTAAGGCTGATGTGCAGCCCAGCTCAATGCATAAGGTTTTCCGTTAATGTATTTTACAGGGCCATACTCGCTGAGTAGTAATGAATAGTTTTCAACCTCCCCATCGGGTAATGCAATAGGTTCATCTACTTGCCATGTTTTACTATCATCGTTTAATGCAATCCAATCGGCTGTATCTAAATAACCGTTAGTAAATCCCCATGCAACATTGTTGTTAGTGCCAACAACAATGGCCGGCGCCCCGGGCAGCGATACACCGGTTACCTGAGCAGGTTTTCCATTTTGTATATAATTTAGCTGAGCTCTGTACCAAATTACAGGTACTGCCATCGATAAATGCATATCATCAGACACCATACCGGCGCCTGTTTTAGTTAGCGTTCCCGTAACAGCCCAGTTATTACTGCCGCGCTCTTGGTTGGCTTCAATACTTTTAACTGTATGCTGTGTTTGAGTTGGCAAAGTAGGTATGCCGCCGCTATAAGGCGCTAATTTACTGCCATCAAGTGCGGCTTGGTACTTACTCGGTTGCGTTAAAAAATCAACCATTTGCTTTGTGTACGCTTGCTCAATTTGAATAAGTGCTTGGTCGCGCTCAAATGTGGCGCTTTGTAAATCAAGGTACATGCTAAATATCACAAGTAAGCTGTCTTCACTTTGCCATGGCTTTTGTGCTGCACCTGTTAGTAAATATTCAAAGCTTGAATACCCTACTTGCGCTAAACCTTCGTTTACACCTTGAGCGTAACTTTTAAGTAATTGCTTATCGGTCTCAGGCAGCGTTTGTAAAATAATTTGGCTGCGTTTACGTAATTGATGAAAACGCATCTTTTTATCGAGTCCCAACGCGGCTTCGCCAAATAATTCACTTAGCTCGCCTGCGGCATTACGTCTTAGTAAATCCATTTGAAAAAATCGGTCTTGCCCATGCACATAACCTAAACCATAGGCTGCATCGTTTCGGCTATTTGCATTTATTACTGCTTGCCCTAGTGCATCGCGCGAAATTTTTACAGGATCTACTACCGCGTTACTACGTCCGTTTCCATCAAGGGCAGGTAAACTTAAACTAAGTACCCCATAAACAACGGCGGTACTTGCCAGCCCTAAAATCACAATTAATAATAACAAGCGTTTGATTACTTTAAACATCAACCTTTCCTTTGCACGTTTTGACCAAGCGTTAAGGACATATAATAACCACAGTTTTATTAAATAATAATGTTCTTGCTCGCAAAGGGTGAAATAAACATCAAAATCCACGATAATGTCAGCTCCACACATCGTGCAGAACTAGTTGAGATCAATATGACTGAAAAAACATTTATCAAAGGTAAAGACCGCGACCTAGAATCGTCAATCTCTACCATGCAAAACAAGCTTGAAGCCCTACACATTAATGTTGAAGAAGCGCTTTGGCTTAACCCTGTAGCTAACTGTTATTCGGTTCATATAAAAGACAGTGACTGCGGTGTTATGTTTACCAATGGTAAAGGCGCAACCGACAAAGCCTCTATTGCCTCAGCACTCGGTGAATACTTTGAGCGTTTAAGCTGTAACTACTTTTTTGCAGACTTTTATCTAGGTGAAGAATTTGCCAATGGCGAGTTTACTCATTACCCAACCGAAAAATGGTTTAAAGTTGAAGGCGACGAAGTACCACAAGGTATTATGGATGAAAGCTTATGGGATTACTTTGACCCAGAGCGCGAACTAAACGCATCACACCTTTTTGATTTTAACTCTGGCAATATTGATCGTGGCATTTGTACCCTACCCTACACTCGCCAACGCGATAACCAAGACGTATACATTCCGGTAAACGTTATTGGTAATATTTTTGTATCTAACGGTATGAGCGCAGGTAACACAAAATTTGAAGCTCGCGTACAAGGTTTATCAGAAGTATTTGAGCGCGCGATTAAAAACCGCATCATCGCCGAAGGCATTTGTTTACCAATCGTGCCTGAAGACGTTGTTAAGCAATATCCTAAAATTCACGAAGCGTGTGAAGAGCTTCGCAGCCATGGCTTTCATTTACGTATTGCCGATGCATCACTTGGGGGGATTTACCCAGTAATGAGCGTAACGCTTATTAACCCAACTGATGGTTCTGTGTTTGCCTCTTTTGGTGCTCACCCTTCATTTGAAGTAGCGCTTGAGCGTACCGTTACTGAGTTACTACAAGGTCGTCGTTTAGATCAACTAGATGTATTCCAACCTGCAACATTTGATAACGATGAAGTAGCAACACCAGAGAACATTGAACTGCACTTTATTGATTCAAGCGGTTTGATTTCGCATGATTTCTTCCGTGCAAAACCTGACTTTGAATTTGTACACTGGGACTTTAGCGGCACAACAGAGCAAGAATATAACTTCTGTACTGACCTGATTCACAGCATGGATCATGATATCTACATCATGGATTACACGCACCTAAACGTATACGCATGTCGTATTTTAGTACCGGGCATGTCAGACATTTATCCAGTTGATGAGCTTATTTGGCGCAACAACAACGAAGGCGCAAAATTTCGCGAAGCATTCCTATCGCTTGATCAGTACGATGCAGAGCAATGGATGGAAATTTACGACAGCCTAGAAGAAGCCGGTCATAGCGATATTATCCGCGCCGCAGAATTTATTGGCTTAGCAACTGATGCCGACACACCATGGCACACACTGCGTATAGGTGAGCTTAAAGCGCACCTATGCTTAGCCGCAGGCAGCGAAGAAGCCATTGATTGGGTTGATTGGATACTTCATACGGGCCAAGTAAACGAAGATGCAATGCGCCACTTCCGCTGTTTAAAAGCGATTCTTGAAATTAAATACGATGACGAGCGCGAATACGCTGATTACCAAGATGCATTAGGCTTAATGTTTGGTGCTAATAATGTAGCGCTGGCTATAGAAATTGCCGAAGGTAAAAAGCAATTTAACGGTTTAACTTTTCCAGGTTTATCGCTTGAAGGCTTTAAAAAGCATGCGGCACTACTTGATGGTTACCGCAAGCTACACGTAGCAAAGCAAAATCATTGGGCACGTGAAGTTAGCGATTCGTAGCTCGCTAAACTACTAATTATAAAAAATAAACGGCGCATTTGTTAATGCGCCGTTTTCATTTATGTCATAAATTAGCTATAGTTAATTTGCCTAAATTAACGCCACGATGTAGCTAATGCCACCGTCTAGTAATAACAAAAAAACGAATGTTCATAACTTTAAGCTGACCTTTTGGTTATCGCTTACGCTAACTGTACTAGTTGGTGTTGTTCTTGATCGTATTAACTATAATCGTGTAAAAGATGCTCACCGCCTACAAATTCTTTCAGAAGTAAGTACTTATAGAGCTCAACTCGAATCAACCTTAGTTTCTAATATTCAACTAGTACGGGGTTTAGGTGTTGCCGTTGCCGCAGAACCGGGTTTAGAACAAGAACGCTTTGAACAAATCGCAGCTCCTCTTTTTGATACATCAAATGAACTTCGTAATATTGGTGGCGCTCCCAATATGGTCATTCAAATGACCTATCCTTTAAAAGGGAACGAAAAAGCAATTGGCCTTAATTTTTTAGATAATAAAAATCAGCGTACTGATGCACTTAGAGCCCGCGATACCAACACAATTATTATGGCAGGACCGCTAACATTAGTTCAGGGGGGGGAAGCATTAATCGCCAGGGTTCCGGTGTATACCCCTCCTAATAATGAGTTTTGGGGGTTGTTGTCGGTTGTACTCGATATTGACAAAGTTTATATCAATTCTGGCGTTTATGAATTAGAAAAACAGTACAACGTTGCCATTCAAGGGCGTAATGGTTTAGGTAAAAAAGGCGAGTTTTTTTTCGGCAATCAAAATATTATTCAGCAAGATCCTCTTGAGTTCACTCTAAATTTTCAAGGCGGCAGCTGGCAGTTATATGTAGCACCTAGAATAGGTTGGAGCCCACCAAATTCAGCTGTGTGGCCACTTCGGTTATCAATTATAATTATTTGCGGATTATTAATTTGGGCCTTTTTATTCTTTTTGAAAATGCTTAATCGTCAGCAACAAAATGAAAAAATGCTTGAAGCAATGAGTGATCTAGCTCAAATAGGCGCATGGTCATTTAACTTAGAAACTAAACAAGTGTATTGGTCTGATATGACCAAAAAACTATTTAAATACCCATTAAATAACCAACCAGAATGGCCTAAAGATTTAAATTACTTTAAAAAAGGCACTAGCAGAGAAACAATTAAACCTTTAATTGAACGAGCCATAAAATATGGTGAAAGCTACGAAGTTGAATTAGAAGTAATGGATGCAGAAGGTGGATCTGTTTGGGTACTCGTACATGGTGAAGCAGAACAAAAGAATGGACGATGCACACGTATTTTTGGCTCATTACAGAATATTGATACCCGTAAAAAGATTGAATTAGAAAATAATAAAACCGCATTACATAACGAAATTTTAGCTTCTCTTACCGTTAATAAATTAATATTAAATGGGCAACTTAGCCAATCGAAAGATATTATCACTGAAGCAATCTGCCAAGCATTCGATATTAAACGTGCCAGTATTTGGTTTTTTAATGAAGACAAGTCTCAACTAAGCCCCTTTGCCATACATAGCAAACATTCGTCTAGTGACAAAATTGACTCTATTTGGCTAAGAAAAAACAACCCCAGCTTTTTTAATGCAATAGATCATCAAGCAGTATTTAATGCACCCGATGCACTAGAACACCCAATACTCGCACCAATTAAAGAGCAGTATTTAATGCCACTCGAGATTAAATCAATGCTGTGCGTAATTATTCCTGCGGGAAGTGGTGCTATAGGCGTTGTTTGCGCCGAGCAATGTCAATCCAAGCGCCACTGGTCTAAAAACGAAGAAAGCTTTTTAATTGCCGTTGCAGCGTTAATAGGCAGCTTGCACTCGAGCCAGCAACGAATTGAAACTGAACAAAAGCTGGTTGCCGCCAAAGAAACTGCAGAACAAGCTGTTGAAGCTAAAAGTGAATTTTTAGCGAGTATGAGCCACGAAATTCGCACACCAATGAATGGTGTTTTAGGCATGCTTAATATAATTAAGCAAACGCAACTAGACCTACAGCAAAAGCATCATATCGAACTTGCTCAGTCATCAGCTCAATCTTTACTTAATATAATTAACGACATATTAGACTTTTCTAAAATTGAAGCCGGTAAGCTCGATATTGAAAACGTGCAATTTAACCTACCTCGGTTATTAGGAGAAGTGGTTGAGTCGTTTGCTTTAAAAGTAGAGCAAAACAATACAAAACTTATTTTAGATGCCACTCAAATTACAGTTAGCGAAATAATTAGTGATCCGAACCGCTTACGCCAAATTTTGAATAACTTAATTGGCAACGCCGTTAAATTTACTATTGATGGTGAAGTAGTTATTACCGCCAAAGTGGATGAAACAACAGATGGCTCGTTCCTACAATGTTCGATTATTGATACTGGCATTGGTATTGACCCTAAAAAACAAGCGTCATTATTTGATTCGTTTACACAAGCAGATGCCTCAACTACACGCCAGTTTGGGGGCACAGGGCTTGGCCTTGCCATAGTAAAACAACTGTGTGAGCTGATGAACGGTGAAGTAAGTGTAAACAGCATGCAAGGCGAAGGAAGTACATTTTCTTTCACAATACAAATACAGCCTCGCTTAAGTAAAGAACAAGATTTACCGAGTCATTTAATTAAAAACAAACATATTTTAATTATTGATGAGTGTTCGTTAAATGCAAATACAGCCAGTAAACAACTCACAGTATGGGGCGCAAAAGTTAATTGCGTACATGACTATCTTGAGGTTGATGATTATTTAAATAATGTAACCACCCACCCTGAAGCTATTTTAGTTGATTACTACTTTTTTGAAAAAGCGCCGCAAACGCATATAACTGCGCTTAAAAACTTTATAAATATGCATAGTTGCAAGTTAGTTCTTATGGCGCCAATGAGTTATTCACCTGAGGAGTCTAAAGTAGGTATGGAAGTCGACTGTATGATTTTCAAACCACTCACACCTTCTGATTTGTTTGACTCACTCACTAACGATAAATACATTGAACAACAGCAGCAACAAGCACAACTACAAAATAAACTAACTAAAGCACCAGTACTCGATTCATCAGAGCCACAACTACTGCTCGTTGAAGACAATAAAATAAACCAAGTAGTTGCCTCGGCGCTATTAAAGCAAGCAGGTGTGACTTTTGATATTGCTGAAAATGGGCTTGAGGCAATTGTAAAACTCAATGCAAAACAAGGTAAGCCATATAAGCTAGTTTTAATGGATTGCCAAATGCCTGAAATGGATGGCTACCAAGCNAAGCCACTAAAGCCATTAGAGAAGGCGATGCAGGTAAGGATAATGAAAATATTACTATTATTGCACTTACAGCCAATGCCATGCAGGGCGATAAAGAAAAATGCCTAGCAGCAGGCATGAACGACTATTTAAGTAAGCCGCTCGATTTAGCCGCACTAAAACCTAAACTCCAGCAATGGCTTGGTATCCAATAAAGGTGTAAGCTAATAAAATACGCTTACTAATTTGAGATTATTTATGCAGTTATCAGCAAATCAACAACGTATTCTTGGTTGCTTACTAGAAAAACAAAGCACAACGCCAGAACATTATCCGCTATCGTTAAACGCTCTAGTGAACGCATGTAACCAAAAGTCTAATCGCGATCCTGTGTTAAATCTTACAGATAGTGACGTGCAAAACGCACTTGATGAACTAATAGACATGCGTTTGGTAACTATAGATGAAGGGCTTTCTGGTCGCGTAAATAAATACGACCACCGCTTTTGCAACACTGAGTTTAGTAATCTGCAATTTTCTGCTCAGCAACGTGCCATTGTTTGTTTATTACTTTTACGTGGTGCCCAAACCCCAGGTGAATTAAGAACTCGCAGTGCTAGGCTTGCTGATTTTAATAACGTAAATGAAGTAGAAACAGCGCTCAATAAACTGATTGAAAGCGATTACGCCCGTAAATTAGAACGAGAAGCAGGTAAACGCGACAGCCGATACATTCATTTATTTGGCGAACAACAAAATAATCCCGCCGATGCCTTTGTTGCTCTACCAAGCGAAGTAATTAAAGATAAAGAATTAAGTGATTTACTGGCAGAAGTGGAAGAATTAAAAGTAGAGCTTCGCAAAATAAAAGCTCATTTAAAACTTTAATTAATTAAGACTAAATCACATAATAAGTTTATTGCGTATCACATATTAAATTTTATAAGGAGCTGGCAATGCGCGCCGAAATTATGGCTGAAATGAAGGTTCAGCCAACTATTGATGTAAATGCTGAGATAACTCGCCGGGTTGCTTTTATTAAAGCACGTTTAGTAGCAGCTCACTCACGATCACTAATATTGGGTATTAGTGGTGGTGTTGACTCATCAACTTGCGGCCGCTTATGTCAACTTGCCGTAAACGAGCTAAATAAAGAACACGATACTGACAAATACCAATTTATTGCTGTGCGCTTACCTTATGGCGTACAAGNAAATGGCGGTTGATTTTATCCAGCCAAGTAAACGTATGACCGTAAACGTACAACCGGCTGCTGATGCACTGCATGAGCAAGCGATAGCTGCTGTAGTTGGCTGTGGTGAAGCACTGCCTGAGCAAGCTCAGATAGATTTTATTAAAGGTAATGTTAAAGCACGCCAACGTATGGTTGCTCAGTACGAAATTGCTGGCTTTTGCCAAGGCTTAGTAGTGGGTACCGATCATAGTGCTGAAAACATTACTGGTTTTTATACTAAATTTGGTGACGGCGCGTGCGATTTAGCTCCGCTATTTGGTTTATCAAAACGCCAAGTGCGTGCACTTGCTACTGCACTCGGTGCCCCAGCTTTATTAGTAGATAAAGCACCTACAGCTGATTTAGAAAGCGACCGCCCAGGCTTAACAGATGAAGAAGCACTTGGTTTGAGCTATGAGCAAATTGATGACTTTTTAGAAGGTAAATCTGTTTCTAAAGACGTTGAACAAAAGCTTGTAAGTATTTACATGCGTACACAACATAAGCGCCAACCAATTCCGACAATTTACGATTAATGTTTTAGTAAATAAAATAAAGCAATTAACGCCTTTGAGGATTAATTGCTTTTTTGATCGACAGATTAAGAAACTGCGTATATTTTAGTAAATTAACGCTTTAAATTTTATAATACCAATTGCGTTAAATTAGTGATCTATTATAGCCCTAAGAAAATAGCGATAGATCGATCATGTTTTAACAATATTGGTATAAGTTACCCGCCAAAGAGAACACTGCCTTATATGACATCGCCCATCTTAATTACCGGCGCAGGCCAACGTATTGGTTTAGCGCTCGCTCAGCATTATATAGCCCAAGGGCAGGCTGTTATTATTACGTATCGTACTCGCCACAACGCTGTTGATAAATTAGAGCAACTAGGCGCTGTATGTATTTATGCCGATTTTAGTACCGATGACGGTATAAGTGCATTTATAAATACGCTTAAAGAGCATACAACATCGCTGCGCGCTATTGTTCACAATGCATCAAGCTGGGACTGCGAAGCTAACAATCCTGACTTTGCAGTACTGTTCGATAATATGATGCGTATACACGCCAAAACACCGTATTTAATTAATTTAATGTGCGCTGAGCTGCTTATAAACTATCAGCAAAGTGAAAAAGTACCTGCTGATATAATTCACCTTACTGATTATGTAGTTGAAACAGGCAGCCCTAAACACTTAGCTTATGCAGCAAGTAAAGCAGCTCTCGATAACTTAACTAAATCGTTTAGCGCTAAATATGCGCCAAACATAAAAGTGAACTCGGTTGCTCCATCACTCATTATTTTTAATGAACATGACGATGAGCAATATCGAGCTAAGACCCTTAAAAAATCATTAATGGGCATTGAACCCGGATGCCAAGAAATTATCAATAGCATTGATTTACTATTACAAAGCCACTACATCACAGGGCGCTCTTTGCCTGTTGATGGCGGCCGTCATTTAAAGTAAATATAAATAAACTGAGATATTTATGCACAATGAATTAAAAGAAAGTTACGAAAAAATCATCACCGCAGTAGGCGAAGATGCTAACCGCGAAGGCTTACTTGATACGCCAAAACGTGCTGCAAAAGCAATGGAATATTTAACGCAAGGATATCGTCAAACGCTTGATGAAATAACTAATAAAGCGGTATTTACATCTGACGCTGACGACATGGTGTTAGTGCAAGACATAGAGCTTTACTCTATGTGTGAGCATCATTTACTACCTTTTATTGGCCGTTGCCATATTGCTTATATTCCAAACGGTAAAGTATTGGGCTTGTCTAAATTTGCACGTATTGTTGATATGTTTTCACGCCGTTTTCAAATTCAAGAACAGCTAACGCATCAAATCGCTAAAGCAGTTGAAGAAGTTACTGGCGCTAAAGGTGTGGGCGTTATTGTTGAAGCAAAACACATGTGTATGATGATGCGTGGTGTAGAAAAGCAAAATTCAAGCATGCGTACATCAGTAATGTTAGGTAACTTTAGAAGCGACCCTAAAACACGCAACGAATTTTTGCAGCTTATAAAAGGTTAACCCTATGGCTAATGCAATTATTAACGTTACTAATTTGCGCCTGCGTACGTTTATTGGCTTTAACCCCGATGAGCGTGAAAAAAAGCAAGATGTAGTGATCAACCTAGAGATTCACTACCCTGCTGATGACGCGTGTAAAACGGATGAAGTTGACCAAGCACTTAATTATAAAGTGATCACCAAAGAAGTAATTAGCTTAGTAGAGCAAGGCCACTTTTTACTGCTCGAAAAATTAGTGGCTGAAATTCTTGCGGTTTGTCACTCACACCCAAGTGTTCATTACGCTAAAGCACGTGTTGATAAACCGCATGCACTGCGTTTTGCCGACTCAGTGTCGTTAACGCTTGATTGGGCTAAATAAGGCCTTAAAAAACTTATTTAAAAAAGCTTTTCGAATCCTACGGCAAGGGCGATAACCGCTAAATAGCGCGCGCCTTTGCCTAGTGTTACTAACAGTAAAAAGGTGTTAAATCGCACTTTAAATATGCCTCCAATCACCGTTAATGGGTCTCCCACAACCGGTAACCAAGCAAATAACAAACTATATACACCATATTTATTAAATTGCTTTTGTGCGTTATCAAGCCCTTTTTGCGATACCGGAAACCATTTTTTATCTTTAAAACGCAGTACTTGTGTACCTAACCAGTAATTAACGCAGCTTCCCAATACATTTCCAAGTGTTGCTACGCACCACATAAGCCATAAATTAACTTTACCTTGGGCAATCATCCCCACCATTATCACCTCAGAAGAGCTAGGCAGTAATGTGGCAGATATAAATGCGCTAATAAATAACGTGAGATAAAGCATAATGTCCTTATGGCTAAACGTAAAAACCCAGCCTATAGCTGGGTTTATAATACCAATTTTATTAAAAACATGATCATTCTAGCGTATTAAATAACTCACTAACGACGTTAAAAATTATTTATATAGAACAACTATGTATCATAATTTTAGCCTTGTTATTGAGCTATTTTCTTATCGCTATAATAGATCACTAATTTAATGCAATTGGTATAA
>NZ_AUTP01000171.1:0-5872 GCF_000498075.1 Pseudoalteromonas sp. TAB23 | reverse complement strand
ATATTCGTAAATAGACTCCATGCTTATATGGCGGTCTTCTACATGGGGAGCACTTACTATTTCAGATAAAAATGTTTCGGCCGCTGCATCGCCATGTAGCACGCAGTTTTCGCCGCCTTCTTCGTAATTTAATACCACTTGCACGGCAATACGTGCTTTATTGGGCCAATTTGCATGGGGTACATCTGGGCCATAACCAATTAAATCGCGCGGGTAGTTTTTAAATTGCTCGCTCATATTATTGCTCCTTTTTAAGTGCCGTGAGCCAAGACCCGAGCATTTCGCGCTCTGTGTCTGTCATCTTGGTCATATTAGCCAGTGGCATGTCTTTGGTTACTACGGCGCGGGTATGAACAAGTACTTGCGACTTTTTTACCTGTTCAATTGAATCAAGTTTAAAACCAAGTGGCGCTGTTTGAAAAAGCTCAGAGGTCGGTGTTTCACTATGGCACTGCGTACAGTGTTTGCTGATTATATCCCACGCTTGTACGTCGGTGATACTTGCTTGTAAAGGCGCGTTTTCGTCTGCATTTGTTGGGCTGCTAGGCCACGGAGCTATTGCTAACATAAGAGCAAAAAATGCTGCAATACCACTTATAAGTACTGAAGGTTTATTAACGCCTTGATGTTTTAAGTTAAAGTAATGGCGTATCCACATACCAATACCAAACAGCGCAATTAAAATAAGCCAGCCAAAGTTGTGGCTATACGTGTAAGGAAAGTGATTGCTAAGCATAATAAATACCACTGGTAACGTGGCGTAGTTATTATGTATCGAGCATTGCTTGGCTTTTAGTCCTGGGAGCGATTCGGGAATACGGCCGGCTTCTACTTCACTTACCATATAGCGTTGCCCTGGCATAATAATGTGATACACATTGCCAACCATACACGTGCCAATAAGCGCACCTACATGAATATACACAGCGCGGTCGCTAAATAGTTGATCAACCCCATAAGTCCACAGAGCTAATAAACCAATAACCACAGCAATAAACGCTTTACCGTTTTCAACGAGCGGGGTTTTACACAATAAACGATAAACACCATAGCCTAAGCCAATAAAACCAAGTGATGCGCCAATAGCTGCAAATTTACTTAGCTCACTTTTACTGTTATCGATTAGGTAAACATCGGCGCCTACATAATAAAGTAAGCTAAATAATAAAACACCGGTGATCCAGGTTGTATAGGCTTCCCACTTAAACCAATGCAGGGTATGGGGCATTTTTTCAGGCCCATTTTGATACTTAGCCACTTCGTAAAAGCCACCGCCATGCACGGCCCATAAATCGCCTTTTATGCCTTTATCTATTTTCCACTGCGGTGGTGTTTGTAGGTTGTTATCAAGCCATGCAAAATAAAATGAAGCGCCAATCCAGGCTATACCGGCAATAACATGAAAATAACGCAGTACTAAATGAGCAAGCTCAAATAAATAGTTTTCCATAACGGTTAAGCCTCTTCTAATACCGGTGAGCGGGTGTCTGAAAATTGATTGCTATCATCGCGCTTATACACACTTTTACCCATAATGTAGGTTTGCTCAACGCAGCGGTCGTCGCCTAACATCATCATTACAAATAGTTTTTCATGTAGGGTTTTGGCATGTTGTATTCTAAATTTTAAAAACGAAGTTGCTGAACAATCCATTACAATAAAATCGGCTTCACAACCGGCTTCAAAATTACCAATTGTCCCTTCTAAATCGAGCGCTCTAGCACCGCCGAGTGTTGCTAAATACAGCCCTTTAAATGCTGAAAACTTTTGACCTTGTAACTGTTGGATTTTGTAAGCTTCGTTACCTGTTTGTAGCATAGAAAAGCTTGTTCCTGCGCCTACATCGGTACCCATGCCTACGTTTATGCCGTGCTCTTCACAGGCTTTTAAATTTAAAAGTCCTGATCCTAAAAATAGGTTTGAGGTAGGGCAGTGCGATATAGCCGCATTGTTATCTGCAAGGCAGCAAAGTTCGCGCTCAGATAAATGAATACTATGGGCAAATACTGAGCGTTTACGCACCATTTTTGCTTGCTCGTAAACGCCAAGGTAATCTTCAGCTTCTGGAAATAGCCCTTTAACCCATTCGCACTCGTCTTTGTTTTCTGATAGATGAGTGTGCAGGTAGGTGTCTGGGTATTCTTCAAGTAACTGAGTGCATTTTTGTAATTGTTCTGGGGTTGATGTGGGGGCAAAACGCGGCGTAACTGCGTAGCTTAGCCTGTCAACATTGTGCCATTTTTTTATTAGGGCTTTAGATTCGTCATAGCTTGTTTGCGCGCAATCAGATAAGTCGTCAGGGCAGTTACGATCCATCATTACTTTACCGGCAATCATACGTAAATTGCGTTTTTGTGATTCTTTAAAAAACGCATCAACCGATTGCGGGTGCACAGTGCCAAATACAAGGGCGGTGGTTGTGCCATTGCGCAGCAGCTCGTCTAAAAAGCGATTAGAGATCTCTTTTGAATAATGCTTACACGTAAACTTTTTCTCTGTCGGAAACGCATACTCGGTTAACCAACTTAGCAGTTGCTCGCCGTATGCACCCACCATTTCGGTTTGTGGTAAGTGTATGTGGGTGTCTATCATACCTGGCATAACGAGTTTGCCATCGTGGCGGATAACACGCGCTGATTTATCAATTGTTGGCAGTATGTCGTGCTCGTAACCAAGTTTAACTACTTTGCCGTGCTTGATAACTAATGCGCCTTTTTCAAAAAAACGATGGGCGCTTTCGCCAGCAATGGCAGGGTCGTCAACAAAGTCGAGTATATCAGCACAAACTACTGTTAAGTTATTATTGTTCTGTGTGCTCATAGTTAGCTACCTCTGTATGTAGAGTAGCCATACGGGCTAAGCAACAATGGGATATGATGATGTTTAGTATCTTGTAATCTAAACGTTATTTGCGCCTCTGGGTAAAACGCAGGGGTAGGTTGATTTTGGTAGTAGCTATCTAAATCAAATACTAGCTTATAGGTTGCAAATTCTACTTCTGTATTTAGCCAGCCGGTAATTCGCCCATCGGTATCGGTTGTGCCTTGGGTTAGTTGTACCCATTCGTTATTTGTAAGTTTAAATAGCTTAACAGCAACGTTTGCTGCTGGTTCTCCGGTGCTGGTATCGAGTATATGGGTGGTTATAGGGCTTTTGTTCATAGCAGTGACTCCAATCTTATTTTTGTTATTTTGGCTTGTTCGCNCCGCGGCTATATTAAGCTCTGTACTGCGGGTGTTGTGTATGCGCTGCTCTATGAGTTCAAGCATTTGTTCGGCCGTTTTACCGGTGGCGCACACAATAAAAATAAAGCCAAACTTGCTCAGGTACTCTTTATTAAGAACGATCATTTTGGTAAGTACGGCTTCGTTTGCTTTGCTCATACCCGATTGCTCATGCCCCGCTTTTTGTGCGGTAGCAGCGTATTTTTTGCTAAGGGTTGATAAGTCACCTATTTGCGGGTGGCCTTCAAAGGCAGCTAAATAGTCGCTCTCGTCAAGGCTATCCCATATGCTTTTTGCGCATTCAAACAGTTGTTGAGCACTTTTAAATGGCATTGCTTTTACCATGGCTGCCACCCAGTTAGGGGCCGCGCAGCAATGCTCAAGTGCTTGTTTTGCTTGTGCATCATTTAGCGTATTTATTTGTAAGCTACTCATGCGCCTACTTCCTCCTGCGTGGTGCTAATTAAGGCATTTTTTAGTGTGCGCCATTGCAAGCCTTGGCGTTTTGGCGCTTGGGTTTGCATAGCCTGATAAAGGCCAATAAGCTGTCCACTAATCGAAATAGCCACTTCCATTGGCAATTTGCCCGTAATGTTTTTAAGCCCAACAGGGCAGGTCATTTGTTGTATTTGATCGGCTGTAAAATTGCGATGTGCTAGGCGTTGTTTAAAACGTTTTGCTTTAGTGTCAGAGCCAATAACGCCCAGCCAATTGGCATCAGCGCGTTTAATAATTGCTTGGGTGAGTGCAAAGTCGAGCTGGTGGTTATGGGTAAGTATTAAGTAGTTATTAGCTTTAGGCGCACGTTTTACTTGTTCTGTTGGCTCTTCATCAACCACTTTTACTACATTAGTTGGCATAGCCTGTGGGAATACATCTGCGCGGCTATCTATCCAGCGTATGCGCATAGGCAGCTGTGCCAATATACCAATAAGCGCTTGTGCTACATGGCCTGCGCCATAAATGTCGAGGGTAAAGCGCTCGCATTGCATGCATTCAAGCATAACGGTGGCAGCTCCGCCGCAGCACTGGCCTAAATTTGCACCTAGGTTAAATTGCTCAATTACTTGGGCGGCTTCGCCTTTGGCAAGTAGTTCGCGGGCTTTTTCTATTACTACGTATTCAAGGTGGCCACCGCCAAGAGTGTCGTAAATATGCTCGCCGCTTATTACCATTTTAGAGCCTGTGCCGCGAGGGGTTGAGCCATTTGTGCCAAGTACCGTGGCAATTACATAATTAGTGCCGCTTTGTTCGTGCTCGTTTATAGCCTGCGCCCAGTTTTGAGTATGAAAACCCTGAAACGACTCATTTAAATTAGTCATGTTGATGCTCCTTAAACCAGCTAGCGGTTTGCTCAATTGCACTCAATACTCGCTCTGGGGTTGCGGGTGTATCCAGTGGGGCTGTGTATTTGTAATCAGCCACACTGCTTATTGCATTACGAATAGCGCTCCATACACTAAAGGCCAACATAAATGGCGGCTCGCCTACGGCTTTTGATCTAAATACGGTGGTTTCTGGATTGGCAGAGTTATATAAATTGACGTTAAATTCGGCGGGTGTATCGCCAATGGCTGGTATTTTGTAGTTAGCAGGACCAAAGCTTGCAAGCTGGCCTTTATCATTCCATTGTAAGTCTTCGGTGGTAAGCCAGCCCATACCTTGTACAAAGGCGCCTTCAATTTGGCCTATATCAAGTGCTGGGTTAATTGAGCTGCCTACATCGTGCAGTATGTCAACGCGGGTTACCGTGTTTTCGCCAGTTAGCGTATCTACTTCTACTTCGCTGAGTGCTACGCCGTGAGCGTAGTAAAAAAATGGGCGGCCTTCACCTTTGGCTCTGTCGTAATGAATTTTTGGTGTGGCGTAATAACCGGTAGATGAAAGCGATATACGATTCATGTAAGCAAGATTTGCAAGTTCGCTAAAGCTAATTTCCCCTTTACTAAAAGTAATGAGGTTATCTTTAAATACAACAGTGTTGCTGTCTACTTCAAAGTGCTCGGTAATAAAGTTTATTAAGCGCTCTTTTATTATGTTTACTGCATTTAGCGCCGCCATACCGTTTAAGTCGGTACCGCTTGAAGCCGCTGTTGGCGAGGTGTTTGGTACTTTGTCGGTACGCGTAGCACTAATACTTACCGCGTTAAAATCGACCCCAAAGCCATGGGCCACAATTTGCGCAATTTTGGTGTTGAGCCCTTGGCCCATTTCGGTGCCGCCGTGGTTTAAATGTATAGAGCCATCGCTATATACATGTACTAATGCACCGGCTTGGTTTAAGTGTTGTACAGTAAACGAAATACCGTATTTAACCGGCGTCATCGCAAGGCCTTTTTTGATAATAGGTGACGATATGTTAAATGCTTTAATAGCCTCTTTACGTGCCCAGTAGTCACCCGACTCCTCAAGCTGGTTTATCATATCTTTTAAAATATGTTGCTCTATGGTTTGATGGTACGGCGTGGTGTCGCGGCCTTTTTTATATAAATTGAGTTTTCTAATTTCAAGCGGATCTTTACCTAATGTGGCGGCTATATCGTCCATTATTAGCTCGCCCATGATCATGCCTTGCGGGCCACCAAATCCTCTAAATGCGGTATGGCTTACGGTATTTACTTTACAGCGATTACCTTTAATTGTGGCGG
>NZ_AUTP01000170.1:0-31297 GCF_000498075.1 Pseudoalteromonas sp. TAB23 | reverse complement strand
AAACTCATTGCAGTAACTGCTCTTGGCGTACCTGCCATTGCGGTACTTATATTTGAAATAGCACTTAATGGTTTAGCATTATTTAATCATGCAAATATACGTCTACCTAATGCCATTGAAAAACCACTGCGTTTAATATTAATGACGCAAATATTGCATCGAATTCACCATAGCCAAGTGGTTAGCGAAACTAACTCAAACTATGGTTTTAGTGTAATTTGGTGGGATAAATTATTTGGTAGCTACAAAGATAAAGCAAAAAAAGCCGACGCAGATATAAATATTGGCTTAAAAGAATACCCAAGCCAAAAGCAAAATGCCTCGCTTTGGGGATTACTTTCAATGCCTTTTAAAAACAAGTAAAAACAAGTAAAAACAAGTAAAAACAAGTAAAAACAAGTAAAAACAAGCATATTTTATCTCATACAATACCAATCCACTTAAAATTACTTTTATGTAGATTGGTATAAACAAAATACTCTTTAAATACTATAAATATACCTGTCACTAACCTTTTAATTGTTAAGTCCTTTCCTACTTTTTGACGTAAAAAATATTCCGTTCTTGCTCCCATCAAAAAACACAAACAACGTAACCATTTGTATAAAATGCAATTTATGTACAGTCTCAAATTGGTAAACTGGTCTTACCGTAAACTAATTGTAAATAAAATAAACAAATATGTTGACCATTTGCGTACTCCACAATATCATTTGTAAGCGCTTACAAAACACATATCAAAATGTAAGCGCTTACAGCACGAAAAAACAAAGCTCAAAAAACAATTAATCTGACAATAATCTGTTGAAACCGGGGTTCAGTTATGAACATTGAAACAACGCACATTACACGTTTACTTGCCGCTATCTCTTTAGTTACGTTAGCTGGCTGTGGTGGCGACTCTGCCACTAAATCAAATTTTGAAAATGTAGATGCCTCTGAACCAGTATCAGATTGGCAAATGGTTTGGAGCGACGAGTTTGAAGGCTCAGCCATTGATACAAACAAATGGAACTATGAATTAAACTGCAATGGCGGTGGTAACAACGAGAAACAGTGTTACACCGACAGCGAGCAAAATGCATTTATTGCAGACGGTGTGTTAAACATTGTTGCCCTACCCGCTGAAGAAGGTGCAGAAAAGCCTTACACTTCAGCGCGCTTAAATACGCGTTACAACGCTGACTTTACGTATGGTCGCTTTGAAGTGCGCGCCAAACTTCCATCAGGACAAGGTAGCTGGCCAGCATTTTGGATGCTGCCAACAGATGAAGTTTACGGCACTTGGCCTCGTTCTGGCGAAATAGATGTTTTAGAATCAGTAAATCTTAAAACACCGGATGAAGACGGTGGAATAGAGTCAAGCATCCACGGCACACTTCATTACGGACGCGCGTGGCCAGATAACAGCTCTACGGGCAAAGAATTTAAATTCCCTGAAAATACTAACCCGGCAGATGATTTCCACACGTATGCTGTTGAATGGCAAGAAGGTGAAATTCGCTGGTACGTAGACGGTTACCTTTATGCAACTCAGCGTCAATCAGAAGTTCGTACTAATGCAAGTGACGAGGCTGTAGGTCTAAAACACCGTGGCTGGTTTGCAGAATATTTTGAGCAAGGTTCTGGCGAGCTTGAAACTCACTGGGATAGCGCACCATTTGATAAAGATTTTCACTTATTGCTAAACCTAGCAGTAGGCGGTGACTGGCCTGAAAACGTAAATGATTTAGGTGTAGATGCTAGCGCATTTGAAAACGGCCAAACCTTTGCTATTGATTACGTACGCGTTTATCAATGTGCATCAAACCCTGAAACAGGTAAAGGCTGTGAAACTATTCGCCCGGGTTACAATAGCCTAGACGATGCTTTGCTTGAAGGCGATGCACCAATTCCTAGCCCACCTTCGACAGGCATTGCAACACCACTGACTATTTTTGGTGAGTCATTTAATCCAAATTGGCCTGCATGGGATTGTTGTGGAGGATCTACTCCCGCTATTGTTGCAGATGAAACCCAAGGTAATGTAGTTGAATTTGTAGTAGGTGCAGAACCCACTGTAATGGGCTTTATTAGCCGTGAGATTTTTATTACTGACGAAGCAGGAAAAGCCAGCCCGTTTGATGCATCTCCAATGCTGGATGAAGGTTACGTTCGTTTTAAAATGAAAGTAACAAATGCACCAGGCACTGCTGATGCAGCTTGGCTTGTAAAACTTGAAAGTAATGAAGGTTCTAGCGCATTAGAAATGCCGATTACAGATAGCATTGAAGGCGTAAGTCCTGTTGTTGGCCAATGGCAAACTTATACATTTTTATTAAAAGATCTAGATGCTGCAAATTTAGATATTAGTGCAATTGATGTGATCATGGTGTTTCCAGCATGGGGCGCAGGTGAAGGCGCTGTTTATTTAATTGACGATGTTGAGATTACTCAAGATAACTTAGGCGTATCACCTGAGCTTACTATTTTTACTGATGAGCAAAACCTAGCATGGCCAATGTGGGATTGTTGTGGTGGCTCAACGCCTGTTGAAGCTATGGATGATGAAGAACATGGTTTAACCGCAGAGTTTAGCATTGGTGCAGAACCTACTGTAATGGGCTTTAACAGCCGCACTGATGCCAATGGCGCAGGTGAGTCATTTGATGCTAGCAGCATTTTAGACGAAGGTGTTATTCAGTTTGATTTAAAAGTAACGTCTGCACCGAGCGACCCAGCAACACCGTGGTTATTTAAAGTTGAATCAAATGGCGGCGACTCAGCAGTAGAGCTTGAACTTACGGCAAGTGTTGAAGGCGTAGCACCAGTTACTGGCGAGTGGCAAACATATACATTTAAACTGTCTGATCTTGCAGCTGCTGGCTTAGATGTAAGTACTATAGATGTACTGATGATTTTTCCAGCATGGGGTGCAGGTGAAGGTTCTGTTTACCGTGTAGATAACGTTAAAATTTATAATCCAAATGCAGCGCCAGCTGCAACGGGTGAGCTTACTGTATTTAAAGATGCAGCGGCCGAGCAATGGAGTATTTGGGATTGTTGTGGTGGCTCTACACCAACAACAGAAACCGATGATGACGCGCATGGCGCAGTAGCGCAATTTAGCATTGGTTCTACTGCTACAGTAATGGGCTTTATTGCTGATGAAGACGTATCGTTCGATGCCTCTGCAATACTTGAAAATGGTGTAGTTCAATTTGATATGAAACTAGTCTCTGCGCCTTCAGATATTGACGCACAATGGCTATTTAAAATTGAATCAATTGGTACATCGAGTGCCGTAGAGCTTGCTTTATCTAGCAGTGTTGAAGGCCAAGTACCTGTAACGGGCGAATGGCAAACATACACCTTCCCTCTTCAGCAATTATTTGATGCCGGCCTAGACATTAGCGCATTAAACGTAATTATGGTTTTTCCTAGCTGGGACATGGGCGATGGCGCGCTTTACCGTATAGACAACGTGATTATTGCAAATCCATAAAACACACACCAATAGGCGCTTAGCGCCTATTGCTACACAACAACATTTTATAAAGCAGAGCTATTATGAACACATTTAATTTTAAAAAGAGCCAACTTGCGGCTTCTGTGTCTCTCATCATTGCTGCGAGCACATTAAACACAGCTATTGCGGCAGAAGCACAAACAAGCGTTTCATCTGATGTAGAAGTTATTGAAGTAAAAGGTATTCGTGGTTCACTTATTCGTTCTATGGATATGAAACGCGACTCTTCTGGTATTGTAGATGCCATTTCGTCTGAAGAAATGGGTAAATTCCCAGATACCAACTTAGCAGAATCATTACAACGTATTACCGGTGTATCGGTTAGTCGCGCAAACGGTGAGGGTAGCCAAATTACAGTACGTGGTTTTGGTCCTGAGTTTAACTTAATTACCTTAAATGGTCGCCAAATGCCGGGCACAGGTTATACACGTTCGTACAACCTTGAAAACATCGCCTCTGAAGGTGTAAGTGCGCTTGAAGTATTTAAAACAGCACGTGCAGACGTGCCAAGCGGTGGCTTAGGTGCAACAGTTAATATTTCTACTGCGCGCCCTTTTCAAAAGCCGGGTCAAAATTTTTCAGCAACCGTTAAAGCAAATCACGACTCGTCGAACGAAGCTGGCGATGACGTAACACCAGAGTTCTCTACTGTTTACAGCAATACTTTTGTAGATGACACTTTTGGTTTTGGTTTTTCATTTTCACACCAAGAGCGTGACTTTCAAAAACAAAGTGCCAATATCCAAGGCTGGCAGGCAAATGTAGACTTACCTGATTTAGATAGCAGCAACGTAGTTGATAACCGTACAAACCCTGCAGGTAACTACTACTTCCCTAAAGACATGAACTACTCTATTGAAGATGTAGAACGTGAACGTACAAACGGACAAGTTACTTTTCAGTTTGCACCAGTAGATGGCTTTGTAGCAACACTTGATTACACTGCAAGTAAAGCTGTAACAGGTTCTCAGAGTATTGGTTGGGGTATTTGGAACGACTTTGGTAGCAATCTTAATGGCTACGAATTAGATGAAAATGGCACAGCTGTTTATGCTGATATTAGCGGTAATGACGCGTCATTCACAGCTAATAAAGGCACTTCAGAAGTAAAAGCGCGTTCACTTGGTTTAAACTTAGATTGGGAAATTAGCGACACGTGGCACGTAGAGCTTGATTACCACGACTCTAAAAACGAAACTGATAACGGCGCCGACAATGGGCTGGGAAGTGCCGGTCAAGTAATTTTAGGTTCTGATCAGCTAGCTAATAAAATTTATGATTACCGTACGGGCGAAGTACCCAGTGCACAAGTTAATTGGTTAAATGGCACAAGTGAATTAACGCCTGGCGAAATTGATTCAAACTTTAGTCAGTTTATTCATTCACCTGGTGAATCAAACATTGAACAATTACAACTGCATACGACATGGTATAACGAAAGCTATGACATTGGTTTAGTTAAAGTTAAATTTGGCGCATCACGTACAGAACAAAACACCGGTGGTTACACCGCGTGGAGTGGTTTAGTAGGTGGTCCAGGCTTTAACCCATCGTATACAGAAATATTCCCAGATAGTATGTTTACCCGCAACGATACATCAGGCCTTTTAGATCAGTTTGATGGCGGCGGCAGCGACTTACAACCTGGTTACTACTACACCTACGATTTTGACGAAGCTGTTGCACGCCAAATTGCGTATTTAACGGCTGATGTAACGGGTGGCGATGCATATACAGCTAATGCATACGCAGACGGAATAGATAGCGAGAGCTACGTAGAAGAAATAACGAATAGCTTTTATGTTCAATCAAGCTGGGAATTTGACGTAAGTAACTACTACGTAAAAGTAAATGCAGGCCTACGCTATGAGCAAACAGACGTAACAAGTACTGTGCGCCAACGCGTTGAAGATCAAGTTAATTGGATCAGCGCTTCAGAGTGGATCATGCAATACGCTGCTGGCGGCGATGATAACTTCTTAGAGCAACAAGGTGATTACGATGTTTTACTGCCTTCAATCGACGTAAGTGTTGATTTAACTGAAGACGTAGTAGCCCGCGTATCTTGGGGTAAAACAATGTCGCGTGCACCACTAGGTAATCTAGCCGGTGGTCGTAGTTTAACAGGCAGCCCAAAACCAGGTTCTCGTACAGGTGGCCAAGGTAATACAAACTTATTACCGTTTGAATCAACAAACCTTGATTTATCACTTGAGTATTACTACGCAGAAGGCAGCTACGCATCTGTTGGTTACTTTAAAAAAGATGTTGATAACTTTATTCAAACCACCATTACGCAAACCACTATTGATGGCTTGCACGATATTTTAAACGGCCCTCGTTACTTACAAGCCGTAAGCGATATTGAATCACGTGGCGAGCAAGCAACAACCGACGCTATTTTTGCACAAATGATTGCCAGCGGTTACGGCAATGCAAATGGCGTTATTGAACCAAACAGCGACGATCCGCTAATAACATGGAATATTAGCCAACCACAAAATACCGACAGTAAATCGGTAGATGGTTTTGAAGTAGCTGTTCAACATCTAATTGGTGAAACCGGTTTTGGTATTGGTGTTAACGCAACATTTGTAGATGGCGACGTAGAATTTGATAGCGAAAGCCTAGATCAACAAGCACCACTAACAGGCTTAAGTGACTCAGCTAACTTCCAAGGCTTTTACGAAAAAGACGGCCTATCAGTTAAAATTACTTACGCATGGCGCGACTCATACCTAATTGGTGTAGGCCAAGCGCAAGGTTCAGCTGATGCGCCTCCGCAATATGCTAAAGCGTATGGCCAATGGGATATGAGCGTTAACTACGATGTAAACGAAAACGTAACGGTATTTTTTGATGGCATAAACTTAAATAATGCCACCGAAGAAGGTTACGGACGTTACGAAGAGCAGTTCTTATTTGCTAATCAATACGGTCCTCGTTACTCAATTGGTGCTCGTTACACGTTCTAACTAAATTTCCTTTAGTAAAAATGCAAAAAAAACCGCTCACTGAGCGGTTTTTTATTGCCTTAACTCTTAGTTATTTACCAGTAATGAGCTGTTAACCTCCGACCTTTGGTAAAGGCTTCTTACTTAATATTTCAAATGTAATTAAATCCACAAGCATTGAATAAACCACATTATTATTAATAAAAATAACAAAAAGCTCCCCGTCAGAATTTAAACCTGATTCAACTATACGATTATAATCTGTAATAATTTCAGTGTAATTAGAGCCATCAACTTTACTTAAAGCAAAAGTCCGATTATCAGTGTTATCCAATTTATTATCTAAATTTGTATCACTATTTATTACTTCATAAGAGATAGCGCGGGTGGCTGACCTTTCATTAAACTCATCATCTACAAGTGGCATTATATCTATAATTAACTGTTCTATAGATTTAAATAACCAAACAGAGTTATTCGTAATGCTATTAATAAAGAGAACGTTTTTTGATCTAGTTGGTTTATAGCTACTTCCGCCAAACTCATTATATATCCCCAGTACTTCACTTTTTTCTACAAACAGTTTTTCGGACTCAAGTGCAATAAAATAAAAATCAGTACCACTTATTTTATGTGGATAACCTAAGCGCCAGTTTTCTTCTTTGTTATCGTCTTGAGCTAAATTTAATGTTGTTTGTTTTACGAGAATTTGATCTTTAAAAATGACAGAAGCAAGTTGATAAAAAACAAACAATATAGCAATTATAAGTCCACTAAATAAAACCAGCCCATTAAGATTCCATACCCATTTAAAAAATTTATCTGATTTCATGTTATTCCAACTTCTAAGCTACTTAATTCTAAAGTAGGTAATTATTTACAAACCCTAGTATTTTTTAATCTGCTCAAGCAGCCGATTGGTTGTCCAATCAATGCCGTTATACGCAATATCTGGCTTGTAGTAAGCCCCTGCCCCTCGCGCTCTGTTTACGTATACTTTGTTAGGTACAATCACTTTGCCTAAGCCTGAAGGTAAATCAGCTAAACGTACCTCCATATACATAGAATCAGCACTACTTGGTGCACCAAATAACGTTGTATTTTCAAAAAGCTTAAACTTATCAAGTGCATCTAAACAAGCACTCGCGCATTGTGGCGGCACTATAACAAACACCTTGGTTTTAAAGTCACTCACTAAAGGCTTTTGTGGTATGTTATTTAGCGTATTAGTTTCTTGCTCTACATAAAATGGATCACCACTTTTAAGTGATAAAGCCATACCCGCAGCTGTGGTTTTAAATATTTTCAATAATTCAGGCTGATTTTTTACAACCTCTAATAAAGACACTACATGGTCGGTATTATCTTTTGATGCTCTCCACCACACTTGCGTATTTTGAGAAGTATTATTTGCTTTTTGCTCTACTACTTTTTGGCCCCATAATCCTTTTGCTATTTGTGAGCTCCAATAAGATGAGCCACCTTGGTTATGGCGCAAATCTAATACCACGGCTTTTGCAGTAAGTAACTTGCTACGTTGCTGTTGTATTTTTTCAAACACTTTATTGTAGGCAGCAGTTTGTTTATCGGTTGATGAAAAGCTAGGCATAGCAATCCAAGCAATGTTTTTTTCAGGCCACGTTAAATCAATGGGAAGCTCATCACCGTTATAAGCATTTTCTAAATGCTTACTTGCTGACTTAGGCTTTACTGACCAATTTAGTGCTTGTGTATAGGTATCACCATTGGCTTTAACAAATTCGCATGCTTTTAGAGGAGTTAAAAATGGATTGCCCTCGTCAATTAGTAACCGCCAACCTTGCTGCCACCAATGCCCAGGCTGTGCAACTTCACCATGAAACTTAAACACTCTCTCACGCATTAAGGTCTCGGTGCTTTGCCCATCACATTGGCTTACAACGTCGCCTTTGCTAATATTTTTGTTTTCACTGTAATACACTTTTAGCGCATCACCTCGCCACACAGTTCTAAAGCCCGGCCAGCGGCGTGCGGGTCTATCTACGCTTGAAAACGCACCCGCGTGGCCATCTTGTAATACAGTACTAAAACGAGAAATTGCCGCTACATGCGCCTGCGGCCCACTCGCTTGAGCCGAGAGTTTAAGTGCCTCCGCTTTTGCTTGTTTTAATAAATCAGGAAAAGTTGGGTTATTAACATCAAACATACCAGGATGATTTTGTGCAGTAATACTATAAGCCGCGTTAATATCGCGCTCTGTTATGCTGCGCCACTGCTCAAGTGTAGTAGGTAGAATGGGTTCTTGTGCAGCATTTATAACTGGTGATAGTAATAAAGCGCAGAGCAATACATGATTGGTTATTTTTGTTTTTATAGTCATAAAAATCCGTTTAAATGTTGTGGTATATATAATTTAAGATGCGTGTTTTATTTAATACCGCTCAAAGGCGCACCATTTTAAAGTTTTCAATAGCTAAATTTTACTAGTTACCCACCTCACGGCGAGTTGTTATGTTTTGGCAACTTGAAACCTGCCGTGTTTAACCCAACCACAAAAAAATACAAAACTAACAACACCCTGAATTAAAATAATCCAGAACAAAGACTCCTCGAGGAAATCTGGATAGTTCAGGGTATGTATCAATGAGATTAAGCCGAACACGCTACCAAAACTAAGCAAGCCTAGTATGCTCAAAGTAGAAAAGTAGNCTAGACACTATGCCGTAAATGGCAACGGCTACTAAACAAAGATAAATCGCTGATGAAACTATAGTTAGACCATTTAGCTCCCCGTCTACAATTTGTTCCTGAGTCAACTTAACTCCTCTCATTAGAAGAAGTAGTATTAACCAGCCAATAGTTAGATTTTTCATCATACTCTCTGTGAACGTAACGAGCCTATAAATTAACTCGTTTTTTATTTTTTATTAATAAACAAACCATAGCTGAGTTCCTATTTTGGTTCAATCTATTGCTGTACTTTTACTCAGCATATAAAAAAGAGTTTAATGTTGTTTTAATTGGCATTTTGGAAGGGATTACGGGTGTTTGAGTGCAAAATTTAGGATGGGTGTCTTTGTTATTACCAGCAACCCCAAAAGGATATGGGAAAAACCTGGCTGCGATGAGATCGCAATAAGAGAGCCTCTATATGTGTTTGCCGTAAGCTACTTGCTTAACANCAGCCGTATCGACAGACGAGGTAAACGAATTGGTTTAGAATTGACCGTCAATTTATAAAAACGGTCAAAAAGAACACTAATGCCTATTGACAGAGTTAAGGCTCATATGTGTTATGTGTTATGTGTAAAACTTTAACTGAACTTTGCCGTTTACAATGTTTAAATTACCAAACTCTCCAACAACCTGAAAGCCATTATTGGTTTTTATAAGAGTATCTATATTGCCGTAATCGAGGGAACCATCTAAATCTTTAGTAGGATTTACGGTAGTTTGTTTGGAAAGCCCTGAATACCACGTAAAATTAGTAAATTGGATTTCACATTTGCGGTAGCAAGTATATTCATTGGGCTTAGGTTTTTGATAATGTGGCGATTCAGGCCAAATACTGACCTCTACATTAAATGTAATTTCGGCCTCATTTGAACTCCAACCGAGAACAAACGAATCATTGAAATCTATATCTTTGAAAATATCCATATGCTCGACGATTTCCATTTACACATAACACCCGCTTAAGCGGACAAAAATTGTTGGTTATAATGTGCAGCGAAGCGGAACCTAACCAATTGTTTTTGTTCCGTTTAAAGCGCTTGTTATAAGCTAGACCGCGGAGGTAATCCACTCATTGCAGTCTTTAATATCATTTTTACCAAACAGCTTTACATTAATAGATGTGAACTCAGTAGAGATATTTTTAATAACACCACTTAAATTATCATTACTACAAATAGCCAACTTACCTGTATCCATAACTTTTGCAAACACTGAAATGGAGTCCCAATGTGCATAATGTGAATTTGAAATTATTATAATATTGGGTGTGAAGCCATAAACAGCGACACCTTGGCTCACTGTCTTCTTGAATTTATTTATGTCAGCACCAGATAATTTACATTTACTATCTAATACAATCTTATAAAGGTATGGACTTGCCGAGTGCTTAATCTGATGCATATGTACCTGAGCTTATAACGCTTAAAGCAGCGGCGCATTTATGCGTCCGCTGCCTTTACTTGTTAGCACTTACATCATTGCCGTAAGCGCAGGGATAAAGGGAGCTATCAGCGTCATATGGTTCGCTGCAGCGCCAATAAATGCCTTGTATGAATCGCCTATTGAGCCAGACTTACTTTCCGTCTGCATATCTTCGACAGCAGTAATTAATGGCTCTTTGCTTTCAATATCTGAAGCTTTGATGGCAGCAAGCAGATCTTCAAAAACCTGTTCATTTATAGCAATCGATTGTTGCGCGCCCTCAGACTGGACAGCAATATTGCTGTTGCTTACATTTTGAATACTAATACTTGGCTTTTCATTATTCACGGGCAGTCCGTTCTCCAATTTGTACAAATTTGATTTCTCTAATAACAAAAGTGTTTGTTTAACAACTTCTGCTAAATTCATCTGCTCCTCAAAAGCAGTAACCATTTGATTAAATGCCCACGAATTTAGTGATAATTCGTCAAAAGCCTGTTGAGCTTCGTCAATCACATACTGCAGATCATTGTAGACCCAGGTATTTTCAAATCTTTTAATAATGCTGGTTAAAGTAGGGTATGTTGTTATGTCAAAGTTTATTGCCGCCAAAGCATCAGACATAAATAATCCCATATCTCGACCATCGGCATAGACTCTCTCTATCTTCGCCTTTTTTAACCCATCTTTAATAGGCCAAACAGTCTGCCCCCAATCTTCATTGTTTTTTAAATGAGACCACCACTTATCTTTGTTTCTATATTCCTCGCCTATAGAAAGCAATCGACTTATTAGGGGTTCTACATCATTAAGATCTCGTCTTACTTCCATTAAGTATTGCCTTGGTTAAAATTTACGGGTGCTAACAACTTTGTCTAATACATTTGTCGTTTTATAAACCGACAAATGTCCCTGTATTACAATGCATTTATCTTAGCTAGCAAATAACCACCTGTAAACAACTAGTTAACTACAAAGAAATCTCCGTTAATGCTGTAATACACCTAAATGGAGGAGATCAGTAATATCCGACAATGCATAAATCACTGCTAATTTTTAGAGCAACTTTTATAAAAAGTTAATATCGTAAAATCGTTTTTTAACGCAGGTAATGAGTTATTAAAACGCTTAGGTTTTAACATTTTGAATACAGTTGGTATTGTACCTATATATTGCAACACGTTTGAAATAGTGTTGTGAGCACTGTGAAATAAAAGCACTTTAAAATAAAAGGACTCTAAATAAAAAAGCGCTACAAATAGGTAGCGCTGGCATTATTACTTAATGGTTGTTTATTTAAAGCTTAGGCTCTTTATTTAAAAGAAGCCGAGCGGATCTTCGCTGTAGCTCACTAATAGGTTTTTAGTTTGTTGGTAGTGATCAAGTGCTAGTTTGTGTGTTTCGCGCCCTATTCCTGATTTTTTATAACCACCAAATGCAGCATGTGCTGGGTACATGTGGTAACAGTTTGTCCACACTCGCCCTGCTTCTATTTTGCGACCCATACGATAAGCACGATTCATGTTTCTGCTCCACACACCTGCACCTAAACCAAACTCAGAGCTGTTGGCAAGCTCGAGTGCTTCGGCTTCATCTTTAAAGGTCGACATTGAAATAACAGGGCCAAAAATTTCTTCTTGGAACACACGCATATCGTTTGTGCCCTTTAATAACGTAGGTTGTATGTAGTAACCACCGTTTAAGTCATCACTTAGCTGCTCTACATTACCGCCAGTGAGTACTTCAGCGCCTTCTTTTTTGCCTATTTCAATGTAGCTCAGTATTTTATCAAATTGCGCTTTTGAAGCTTGTGCGCCAACCATAGTTTCGCTATCTAGCGGGTTTCCGCGTTTAATTTTTAAGGTACGTTCGAGTATTCGCTCAATAAACTGCTCGTAAATGTCTTCTTGAATAAACAGCCTTGATGGACACGTACACACCTCGCCTTGGTTGAAGTAAGCAAGCACGGCGCCTTCAATAGCTTTGGATAAAAACGCATCGTCTTTTTCCATTACATCATTAAAAAATATATTAGGTGATTTACCACCGAGCTCGACCGTTGAAGGAATAATATTTTCAGCAGCGCATTTCAAAATATGTGAGCCCACAGGCGTTGAACCTGTAAATGCAATTTTAGCGATACGCTTGCTTGTTGCCAGTGCTTCACCCGCTTCTTTACCGAAGCCGTTTACTATATTTAATACGCCTGCAGGGAGTAAATCGCCAATTATCTCCATTAAAACTAAAATAGAAGCTGGTGTTTGCTCAGCCGGTTTTAAAATTACGCAGTTACCTGCAGCAAGTGCTGGCGCTAGTTTCCAGGCGGCCATTAAAATAGGGAAGTTCCACGGAATAATTTGCCCAACAACACCTAGTGGCTCATGAAAATGATACGCAACGGTGGTTGCGTCTATTTCACCTATAGTGCCGTCTTGCGATCGTAGGCACCCTGCAAAGTAGCGAAAGTGATCTGCCGCTAGCGGAATATCAGCAGCGAGTGTTTCACGAATTGCTTTACCGTTATCCCATGTTTCGGCAACAGCTAGTAACTCTAGGTTTTGCTCAATTCTGTCGGCTATTTTTAGCAGTATGTTACTTCGGTCGGTCACCGACGTTGTGCCCCATTGCTCTCGCACTGCATGCGCTTTGTCGAGAGCCAGCTCTATGTCGTCTTTGTCTGAACGCGGTATCTGGCAAAATACCTTACCGTTTACTGGGCTTATATTATCAAAGTATTGGCCATTTACAGGCTTTACCCACTCTCCGCCAATGTAGTTTCCGTATTGTTGTTTAAAGTTTACGAGTGCGCCGTCGCTACCTGGATTTGCATATATCATGTGTGTGATCTCTTTATTGTTGTTAGCTAAAGGTCGAACATTTATATAAAACAAAATGCTTTATATTTAATCGACATTAAACTAACAAGTACCTAAAAACTTGATTAGCTGTCCACAAAAGTTGTCTGTGAGTCCAAACTAATAAAAACCTAAAGGATTGATATGCACACATCTCAGTTAAACAAAAAACGCCAACAACTTGATGTATTAATAGAAAATAAAGTCACATTCGCTGCAGATAGCAGTGAGTTGAGTATTTACGACACGTATCAAAGCGCGCAAAAGGTGGCACTGCACTCAAACGAGCTGCTGTTTTGTGCCATGCTTAGCGGCAAAAAGGTAATGCACGTAGAAAGCAGCCAATACCATAAAGCATTTTTACCACACGAGTCGTTTGTATTAGCGCCAGAGCAAGGTGTTTTAATTGATTTTCCACAAGCATCAATGCACGCCCCAACTACTTGTTTAGCGATTGAAATTAGCACCGACAAAATAACTAGCGTGGCGAATGCACTTAACATGCAGCAAAACTTTGCACACGATGGCTTATTTGAATATGTACCTCAGTTAGTGCATACCCAACATAATATTCAAACGCAGCAATTATTAGAGCGCATGGTGCATTTATTTAGCGAGCAAGGCGCACAGCGACATTACTTGATTGATTTGTCGTTAAACGAATTGATCACCCGTTTATTACAACAACAAAGCCGCGAGCTATTGCTGGCTAGCTGCGATAAGCCACGCCTTAAAACAAAAGTCAGCGATGCCCTGCTTTATATTGAAGAACACTTAAGTGAAACGCTCGACATAAATACCTTATGCAAAATAGCCTGCATGAGCCGCAGTAAGTTTTATCAGCAGTTTAAACTTGCATTTGGCACTAGCCCAGCCCTTTGGCAGCAACAATTAAGACTTAAAAAAGCGCGTACTCAATTGCTACAAGGCCATGCAATTAGTAAAGTTTGCTTTGATGTTGGATTTAATAGCGCGAGCCACTTTAGTCGTTTATTTAAACAAACGTTTGGCATTGCGCCTAAAGAGTGTCGACATTAGCCCTAAAATCTTATTTTTTTACTTTGCTAACGCCCTGAATATGTTAGTTTATTAACATGAGTATTGAGTAAAGAATTGGTATGAGTAAGCAAACCCGCTGGACCCTTAAAAGTATTGCTAAAGAGTTAGGTGTGTCTAACGCGACAGTATCTAATGCGTTTAATCGCCCTGATCAGCTATCGGCTAAACGCCGAGACGATATTCTCGCAGCGTGTAAAAATTTGGGCTATTACGGGCCTAATAAGGCCGCGCAATCATTGCGTAATGGCACATTTAATATTGTCGCTTTAGTGCTGCCCGATAGTGTGGAGTATATGGTGTCGGACCCTGTAGCTAGTAGCTTTATGCGCGGTGTTACCTCAGTGCTTGAAAAAAATGGCATTAATGTTTTATTGTTTTCAGGTAATAGCGATAACCTTAACAACGTGGTCGACTTTGTAGATGGCTTTATTTGTTATGGCCGCCCTCGTAATAACGCGTTAGTTGAGCAGTTAAAAACAGTGTCTAAACATGTAGTGACAATTGATTTTGATATTGCTCGCAATGCCTCTGTAAATATTAATAACGAGCAAGCAAGTTACGAAATTGCTAAACACGTACTACATAATCAAAACGATAAAGTGGCTATATTAGGGCTTAGGTTACTTGATGAAAACGTATTATGCCGCGTGTATGAGCATCACGAATTTGAAACCGGACAATCTATTTCGCATCAACGTTTACGTGGTTATCAACGCGCTTTAAGCGAGGCAAATATTACGGTGGCTGACGATCGCATTTGGAACATTCCTGAGAGTAGCGAGCGTTTTGCAAATATTGCTGCTAAAGAGGTTTTAAGTGCCTCCCCTCGTCCTAACGTTATTATTTGTATGAGTGATTTAATTGCCCTTGCCACAATGCGAGAAGCAATAAAACAAGGCATAAAAATAGGTGAAGAACTGCGTATTGTGGGCTTTGATGGTATTGATGAAGCAGCCCGGTTTGTACCTCGCCTCACCACTATTCATCAAAACAGCCAAGAAAAAGGCGTTATAGCCGCTGAATTATTTATTTCTAAAGAAGAAAAAACTCAGGAAGTCAGTTACGAATTAGAGATTGGTGCGAGTAGTTAGCTTACAAACCTTGTAATAGTTTTATGTGTTAAAAAGCCAAGCTTAAGTAGCTTGGCTTTTGCTTTACATGACGTTTGTAAATTACTCTTTTAACATTAAGCTAAAAATGAATTTAAGTTAATCGTTGTTTCTTCATCACCGTTTACTTGCGTAATAAGTGCATGGCGTAATTTAAAATCAACAGTAAGTGAAATAGTTTGCTCATCTAGTTGCCACGATAAACAACACATACTGCCTTCACCTTGGGCGCTAAATTCACCTGCAAATGCAGGGTGTGAATTGCGAATTTTAATTAATTCAATTAAACCTTTTACTACAGGCTTATTTAAGGCTTTGTCGATTATATTTGCATCTAAATATGGGCGGTTAATATCACGGCCAACATTTGTATTTGTCAGTAATTCCATGTCGTTTTCGCAAGCAAATAGGCCGCCGTAATAAACTTGTGGTACACCTGGAGCAAAAAATTGAATTGCACGCGACAGTAAGTAATCAAAGTCTTTAGCACCTAATGCGTTGTAGTACGTACAGTTAACTTGATATAAGTCGACATTACTCGCCGCAGCGCCCGTAGCTTGGCGGCTTTGATTGTTGCTGTTGCCGTGCATTGTTTCGACTAGGTTATCAATCTGCTGTGCATTTAATAACCCTGCTTTGTCGCCCATTGGTCCTGCGTCAATAATGCCAATACCGTCGTGTGTATCAAGTACGGTTAAGCAATTACGTGGCGAAATTTGTAACCATTTGAGAAGTGCATCTACATCGTTGTTAAATAAGCTGTGTAAAATAAGCGGTGGTAACGCAAAGTCGTAAACCATATTTACGCGTTTTGCCACTTCTACCTGAGTTTGATAATGGCTATGAATTTCTGCAATGGTTTCCATGCCTAAATCGTTTGCCTGCTTAGATAAGTTATCTAGGTAGCCAAACGTTTCATCAAGCATAAAGCAGTTAGTACCCGCTTGCTTAATGGCGTAACCCGCCGCATCTAAACGAATAATATTTACATTGTTAGCCGAAAATTTAGTAAGTACGTTACTTAAATACGCAACACCGGCTTCTACTTTTACATTTATATCGATTTGATTGTCGGTAAATGTGGTCCAAAAATCATAGGTTTTACCATCACCACATTTCATTGAGGTAAAGCAACTGCCAGGACGCGGGCGGTAAATTGCTTTTTGCTCAGCTTCGCTCATACCACCGGGAAAAACATCTTCTTTGGTTAAAAACAAATCCCAAAATTCTGATGCCTTACCTTTAGCTAATACATCTTGAAACTGAAAAGATTGCGCTGATACATGGTTAACAATTAGGTCTGCCATTAAGTCGAGATCTTTACCTAATACTTGTATGTCTTCCCAAGTGCCTATTCTAGAATCAACTTCACTATGATCAATAGGGTCAAAGCCAGCATCGCTGCCATCAATAGGATTGTAAAATGGCAATAAGTGCACACCACCAAATACGCCTTTTAAAGGGCCGTTTAAAAGTGTGGTTAGCGCGCCTATATTTTGGCCAGTGATTCGATCAGCATATGTGATCAATTGAACTTTATTCTTCATCATTATGTGATTACCATGTTGAAACTTAATCGATTAAGATATATCTTTAACTAGCGAGTAAGAATTTACAAGTAATTTTTAATAATTTTACATACAAATTTCGTGGCTCACGTAATACTACAGTAAGCAACTGACTGACTTACGAAGTGTTAATAGAGAATTTAACGAGGAATAAACACATGACAAAATCACACACACACGTAAGCAGCGACCCACTGCAACAAATACGTTGGCTTACATACATGATGTTTTTTATGTTTGCCATGACCTCTGACGCAGTCGGCATGATAATCCCCGAACTTATAAAAGATTTCGGTTTGAGCATGACTCAAGCTAGTGCATTTCATTACGCTCCCATGGCATTAATAGCCTTTAGTGGGTTATTTTTAGGCTTTTTAGCTGACAGCCTTGGCCGTAAAAAAACCATTATGCTAGGTCTATTAATATTTTCTGCGAGTTGTTTTTTATTTGCATTTAGCACCAGTTTTACCTTCTTTTTAGTATTGCTTTGCTGCATAGGCTTGGCCATTGGTTTATTTAAAACCGGCGCACTGGCATTGCTTGGCGATATTTCACATAGTAACGACGACCATACTAAAACCATGAACAAGGTTGAGGGCTTTTTTGGCATTGGCGCTATTGTAGGCCCTGCCCTAGTTGGTGTTTTATTAGTGCAAAACGTAAGTTGGACATACCTGTATATTATTGCGGGCGTAATGTGTTTAATTCTTGCTTTATTAGCATGGCGCGCAGACTACCCTGACGTAGTTAAAACAACTGAAAAGCCAGCCTCTTTGGCCACCACCCTGAAAATGGTAAAAAACCCTTATGCACTTGGCTTTTCTTTAGCTATTGCACTTTATGTAGCGACTGAAGTGGCTATTTATGTATGGATGCCGACGCTATTAAAGGACTACACAGGCTCTTGGCCGCTCCTTGCCACTTATGCACTTACTATATTTTTTATACTACGTGCTGCAGGTCGTTTTATTGCCGTATGGTTACTAAATCATTATAGCTGGCAAGGTGTTATGGCTTATTTAAGCTTAGGTATTGCGCTTTGTTATGTGGGTACACTTATTGGGGGTGTTGATTGGGCTGTAGGGTTACTACCTCTTTCAGGTTTATTTATGTCTATGGTTTATCCAACTTTGAACTCTAAAGGTATATCGTGTTTTCCTGCTGAGCGCCATGGAGCTGTAGCCGGGGTTATATTATTTTTTACCGCATTATCAGCTGCTTTAGCCCCTTTATTTATGGGTATGATCAGCGATTACTTTGGCCATGTGCGCTATGGCTTTTACTTGGCAACAGGGTTTGCCGTGATTTTATTTATAGCTATGTTGTTCAATTATTTACGCGACCCATCAATGAGTGCTTTACAAGAAAGTAACCCAACAGCTTAATAAACTTGTATCTCAATACAATAAAAAACACCTTTAAAATCAACATATGAATAATAAAAGAGCAAATTAAACACAAAATGATTTGCTTATTGTAAAATATTTGTTACTTTTACTTAATCGATTAAGTAAAAATAACAAACCCTACTGGGATCAACACAACGAGGCGTTCACATGACAACACACAATACACCTTTATATTTAATCAGCGCTTTAGCACTTGCCGTAAGTCAAGGCGTTAACGCACAAGAAACAGACCAAGCAACACCTGAAGCATCACAAAACAAAGGTCTTGAAACAATTGTTGTAACCGGCGTACCACGTCGAACAACAATCATGGCTTCAAGCGTATCAGTTAGTAGCGTATCACTTGAACAAGTTCAAGTGTCTACTCCTCGCTCAACAGCCGAGGCTTTTAGAATAATCCCTGGTATTCGTGCAGAATCTACAGGTGGCGAAGGCAATGCAAATATTGCTGTTCGTGGCCTGCCAGTTGCTTCAGGCGGTGCAAAATTTTTACAATTGCAAGAAGATGGTTTACCTGTAATGCAATACGGTGATATCGCTTTTGGTAATTCAGATATTTTTATGCGATTAGATAACACTGTGCAAACTATCGAATCGATTCGTGGTGGCTCAGCATCTACTGCAGCAAGTAATGCACCTGGTGGCATTATTAACTTTATCTCTAAAAATGGCGAAAACGAATCTGGCAGTGTGTCTACAACACTTGGCTTAGATTACGACAGCGTTCGTACAGACTTCGAATACGGCACTTACTTAACCGATAGCGTGCGTTTTCATGTTGGTGGTTTTGTTCGACAAGGCGAAGGCCCGCGCGAAACAGGTTACACGTCTAATAAAGGTGGCCAAATAAAAGCTAACCTTACTAAAGATTTCGACAACGGTTACGTGCGCCTTTATTACAAACACTTAGACGATAAGAGTGTTGGCTACCTTCCTATGCCAATGTACTCAAATGGTGACTCTATTGCTGGCTTTGATGCACAATCAGACACACCTCACTCAGCGTTATTTACTAAAACAGTACGTTTAAATGGTGAAAACCAAATCAGTAGCGGCGATATCCGCGATGGTATGAATCCAAAGGTTGACTCTGTTGGTTTTGAAGCTGTATTTGATTTAGATAACGATTGGCGTATCGAAAACCGTTTTCGTAAATCATCAATAAGCGGCAACTTTAACTCGCTTATTCCTGCTGAGGTTGGCAGCGCATCATCTATTGCACAGAGTATTGGTGGTGTAGGCGCAACACTCAGTAACGCAAACACGGGCGCTGCATTTAACGACGACCTCGCTATGCGAATTCATACGTTTGACGTAACAATGAACGACTTCGATTCGCTAGTTAACGACTTTAAACTAACTAAATCGTTTGATGATGATACCAGCATTACCTTTGGTTATTACGCGTCAACTCAAAACATTGCTATGTCGTGGTTATGGAATTCATACCTTATGGAGCTTAAAGGCGACAATGCAGCATTATTAAATGTTACTGCAGCTGACGGTACTGAATTTTCAGAAAATGGTTTATATGCATATGGCACACCTTACTGGGGAAACTGTTGCCAACGCGATTACGACACAGAGTACGACACGCGTGCACCATACGTTGCATTCTCTACTAAATTAGGCGACGTAAGCATTGATGCAAGTGCCCGTTACGACAGTGGCGAAGCTCGCGGTAACTATGCAGGTGCTGTAACATCAACTGTAGATATGAACCGCGACGGTGAAATATCAATCCCTGAGCAAAACGTTGCAGGTATTGATATTGCCAACGCCAGTCCAGTAAATTACGACTGGAACTATTCTTCTTATTCAATTGGTGCTAATTATCAAATTGATCCAAGCCTTGCTACGTTTGCACGCATAAGTAAAGGTGGGCGCGCAAATGCTGACCGTCTTTTATTTGGTAAAGTACGCGCCGACGGCTCTGTTGCAAAAGAAGACGCTGTTGATGAAGTGAACCAATTTGAGTTTGGTGTTAAAAAGCGCTTTGATTCATTATCAGTGTTTGCTACTGCGTTTTTTGCCGAAACTGAAGAGCAAAATTTTGAAGCAACATCACAAACATTTTTTGACCGTGAATACGAAGCAAAAGGGATTGAAATAGAATCTACTTACTTTATTGATGCATGGGATTTTCGCGGTAATTTAACCTGGACCGATGCAGAAATAGCAAAAGATGCGCTTAACCCAGATGTGGTAGGTAATACGCCACGTCGTCAAGCCGATTTAATTTACTCATTAATGGCACGTTACAGCTATGAAAAAGGCGCTGCAGGGGTAAGTTTCATTGGTACTACCGATGCATACGCTCAAGATAATAACGATCTACAATTTGACGGCTACACACAGGTAAATGGCTTTGTAAGCTATGACTTATCTGAAAACCTTAATATTGCGCTTAATGTGAATAACCTATTTGATACAGTAGGTATCACTGAAGCAGAAGAAGGCTCAGTACCTGAAAACAATATTATTCGTGCCCGTACTATTAACGGCCGCACAACGTCGGTAACTTTAAAATACGCTTTTAACTAAATGTGTGTATTACGCTGCGGTGAGTAATCACTGTAGCGCCTTTTAAAGTATGAATAAATAACACCCTTCACGTTTTTAGCCTAGCCTTGCTAGGCTTTTTAGGATATTCCAAATGACCAAACTTCTGTGCTTAGGCGAGCTATTAATTGATATGCTGCCACAAGATGCTAATAACTCGGCCTATTTACCTATACCAGGTNCCTGCCAATGTAGCTGTTGGCTATGCAAAACTCGGAGGTGAAGCTGCATTTTGTGGTGGTAGAGGGGACGATCATTTTGCCAATCAATTAAGTAATGCATTAGCGCAATACAATGTAAATACAGACTATTTATTTACCATTGCAGGCTCACAAACCGCCATGGTTATAGTAAGCCTTGATGAAACCGGCGAGCGTAGTTTTGGCTTTTATCGCCATAATACAGCCGATGTACTATTAACCCAGGCGCATTTAGCGCATATAAATTGGCAAGAAATAAGCACACTACACTTTTGTTCAAACACATTAACCGAATCAGCAATTGCCAACACAACGGTTAAAGCGCTAAAACTTGCAAAAGCGAATAATAAGCTCGTCAGTTTTGATGTAAATTTACGCTACAGCTTGTGGGAAAACACAAACGATATAGCAAGCAATGTAAAAGCTTGTTACACCTATTGTGACATAGTAAAACTCTCGCGTGATGAGCTTAATTTTTTAGCCCAGCATAGCGATACAAACGGTGAAAAATACATTCAAATGCTATTAAACACCGGAGTAAAACTGGTGTTTTTAACCGATGGACCAGAGCCTGCCAAGGTTTACCACAGCGCATTTATACTTAACGAATCGGCACCAAAAATAAACGCCGTAGATACAACAAGCGCGGGTGATGCATTTATAGCGGGGGTTTTATACTACTTAAATAACTTAGGAAGTGATTTACCACTAGCAGATAAACTAAATGATAAAGCGAGCGTAAAAGGCGCCCTGCACTTTGCTCTTAAATGTGGCTCTAAAGCGTGTTTAGCTAAAGGGGCATTTCCGGCATTACCTGTGCTGGCTGATGTAATTTAAATGATTAAAGCCCATATTACGGGGCTTTAAGTTAGAGTTATATCTATTGCTTTATAAAAGTGACACCTTTAGGTATTTCATCTTGGGGTAACCGAGTAGAGTGCATTTGCGATAACAACCATTTATCGCCCACTTTTGATACAACGGCACTTTCTAACCAATAAATATCAATACTTCTTTCGGTGTTTTTAATATTGGCTTTATTCCAGTAATTAATAAATGCAACATCACCCACTACACGCGAATTTATAACACTAAAATAATTAGTTCTTACAAAATCAGAGGGCTTAACAACATTTATAAAGTCATTAATAGTCCACACTTCACCGTGCTCTAAAAGTAAAAATGAATCATCAACGGCTGCACGCATTTGCGTGTGATCAACGTTAGAAACAGCCAAAAAAAGATCGCTCACCGGCGTGAATATGTTGTTATCTTTTGCATGTATTGATGTAGAAAATATCAGGAATGTAATAAAGGTAAGTACTTGTTTCATTGTTTTTATAATGCGTAGTTTGCTCAATAATAATGAGTGTATTTTAATAGAGCAGTATTAACAATTGAAATAAACCGAATGTAACTACTTAATAACGTTACCCATAGAGCAAAAAAGCACTCTATAAGAGTGCTTTAATTTAATTTCTCGATCAAGCTATTCGTCTAACCAATCTATGGCTGCGGTAGCATTTTCAAAGTATTGAACCTCACCAGATATAAACCAGTTACCTATTTTGGCCATGCGAGCTTGCCACTCTTTATTACCGTAAATAGCTACTTTTTTAAATTCTTTAGAGTGTTTAACACCTAATTTTAAGTCATCCCACGCTGCGCGTAGTTCCCAACCTTCAAGTTCACTACCATCTATTAATGCATTCACAACTGGGTGCTTAACTTCGCCAAGAGCTGAGTTTATCATTGGGGTAATTATTTTGTAGTCGTCGTGAGTAAGCGTACCAACGGCTTTAAGTTTTAAAAAAAACTCTCTTCCTGCACGTTCAAGACCAATAGATAAACCATGTGTTGTGTGTACCATTACTGCTCTCCTTAAATAGGCTGAGTGGTAAAAGTACACCTTCTAAAATTAATTAGTCCTGAACTAAATCAATAAATAGTCCTGAGCTAGATCATTAAATAGTCTCAAATAAACGGCTCTATTACGCATTTTGTACGCGAGATATCTGGATTTCTACATCAGTTAAATGACCCGTTTTAAGCCATACCTTTGCACCATTACTTCCCGCTTTAACGTTAACGGAGCTATTAACAGGCACTCTTAACCAACTGTTTTTTACAAGGGTATCGGCTTGCTCATCAAATGAGCCTTCAAGTACTAGCAACTCTGCTCCGCCTTTTGCGCTTATAACCATGCAGGCGTTAGGCTTAAAGTGCAATAAGCTTACCTCTTCAAAGTCGTCTTTGTATAAAGGGGTTACGGCAACATTTTTAAAACTAGGATGCACCGTACTTTGCATCAAGTTTGTTTGCAAACGCACGTGCGTTCGGTCATCTGGCTGAAACTGCCATAACTTTACAAATATAACGCAGCCATTTTCAGACCCCGGTTTGTGCTTTGATTGCGGTGGATTACGGATATAAGAACCTGCCGCAAAGTCACCATGCTCATCTTGAAATACGCCTTCAAGCACAACAAACTCCTCACCGCCTGTATGTACATGCGGCGAAAACTCACTGCCAGGTGCATAACGAACAATGGTCGTTGCGCGAGCAACTTCGTCGCCCACTCTATCGAGCGCTCGCCTATCAACNAACCCACGGGAGCGATTCGCTATGTACCACAACTCGTTTACTAAAATCGGCAGCTATTTTCATATTTGGCTCCTAAGTGTAACTTCACTTAAATTTTAAACTAATAACCTAATTAAGCCGCAACACTTGGGCGTTTTGCTACTTTTTCTTGCCATGCAACTAAATGGGTTAACTCATTCGGGATTGCTATTTGTGCAAATCCAGCAAATACCAGCCCAGCATACAATGTAATATCAGCAATACTAAACTGCTCACCAGCAACAAACGCCGATTGCGCTAGTACATCATTAAAATAGCTAAACCCTTGGCGCGCTTTTTCGCCTTGTTTTTCACCCCAAGCCACATTTTGATATGTTTCAAGCTCAGGGCCTAAGCCATTAGTTGCATGATGAAAGTAAGTTGCCACAGCGTCAAGCACCATAGATTCTGCACGCTTTTGCATCATGTTAATTACTGCACGCTCTTTTGCGGTTTCACCCATTAAAGATGGGCCTTCAAATGCGGTATCAATATACTCAGTAATAGCGGTACTTTCTGATATAAACGTGCCGTCATCTAGCTCTAATACGGGTACACCTGCTAATGGATTTTTAGCTAAAAAGGCTTTTGTTCTGTGTTCACCATTTAATAAATCAACAGGTACAAACTCAACATTAGAAGTGGCATTTTTTTCAGCTAAAGCGATACGAACACGAAGTGGATTTGGAAAGTTTTCTACATCATAAATTTTCATAGCAATCTCTATCTTTATTGTTTAAAAGTGAGCCAACGGTAGCAACCTACCTACCGATAGGTAATTTATAATATTAAACTAAATTTAAGTCAACGTTTAAATTTTTCTGATTTATAGGATTTAACTTAATTCATAATAAAATTAGGGGGTTGCTTAAAAATAAAAACGCTTGTAAATAACTACCTACTGGTCGATAATTTTACTATACCAATTGCATTAAATAAGTGATTTATTATTGCGCTAAGAAAATAGCGCAATAACAAGGCGAGAATTATGAGATATAGTTGTTCTATATGAATAATTTTTAACGCAGTTAGTGAGTTGTTTAATGCGATAGAATGATCATGTTTTAATAAAATTGGTATTACTGCAGATAGGAAATATTCAAAATGAGTAAAAAAGAAGCTTTATTAAAAGCAGCTGAAAACAAGGTGCGCCTTGGCGGATACAGTAATTTTAGTTTTAGAGAGCTCGCCAGCGAAGTTGGAATTAAGAGCGCCAGTGTGCACTATCACTTTCCGACTAAGGCCGATTTAGGTGCTGAGCTTGCTCATCAATATACTAATTCTTTTTTAGCTGCGTTAGGCGAGCCAAGCGAGCTTAAAGCAAGCGGTAAAAATCCTATTGATGTGTACACTCAGCTTTTTAGAAGTGCATTAGTAACCGATCGTAAAATGTGTTTATGTGGTTTGCTAGGAGCCGAAAGCGATAGCCTTCCAGATAAAGTACGCCTTGAAGTAAAACGTTTTTTTAATCAAAATCTAACATGGCTTAGCGCTGCGCACTTAGCTAATGGTGAACTCAACCCTACTAAAGCGGCTATTCAAACAGTGAGCTTGCTTGAGGGCGCTATGATGATAAGCAAAACGCTCGACGATAATAGTTACTTTGAACTTGCAACTCAGTAATACCTAAATTTAGTACACAAAAAAAGCGAGCTATTCATAATGAATAGCTCGCTTTTTTAATGCTTGAAATAACTTATGTGATTATTAAACCGCTGTTGGTTTAACTTTATGCTTAGAGTGCACAATAGCTAAAACAATTAAGCCAATCACTGTTACTACAGCGCCAATAGGTTTACCTAAATCACTTGATAAGTTAAGACCAATTGCAGCAGTACCAATATAAGAAACCGTTACCGCAGTTGCTATAACAGCAGGAACACTGGCAATCCAATGGAATGTACCACGGTCAAACAAGTACTTAGTGGCAAGCCATAATACGCTTGTAGAAAGCAGCATGTTTGAAAATGCAAAGTAGCGCCAAATTAATGAAAAATCGAGTTTCGTCATAAAGTAAGCAATAGTAAGTATAGGCACCGCTACTAATAAACGGTTACGTAAACTTTGCGGAATATTAAACGCATCAACAACTGTTAAACGTAATGAACGGAACGCTGTATCACCAGAAGTAATTGGGAAAACGGCTACTGCAATAATTGCCATTATACCGCCAAATACACCTAAGTAACTGTTAGCTACATGGTTAACAACTAAACCTGGACCACCTTGATCAAGCAATGCTTTTAAGCCCGCGTAACCATCTGGGAACGCTGCAATACCAGCAAGTGCCCATACACAACCTACAATACCTTCACACATCATTGCGCCGTAGTAAACTGGACGTACGTATTTTTCGTTAGTTAAACAGCGCGCAATAATTGGCGCTTGAGTAGAGTGAAAACCACTAATAGCACCACAGGTAATTGTTATAAATAACAATGGCCATGTTGGTAGTCCATCTGGATTTGGCTCTAAAAAGTCATGAGCGTGATCAGCTTCAAAGTAAGCTAAAAAGTCACTTGGTACCGGTAAGTGCGGCGCATTAATAAGTAATGAAATAGCAATTGCCACTGTCATTACAATCATTAGCGCACCAAAAATTGGGTAAAACTTAGTAATGATTTTATCAATTGGTAGCAAGGTCGCTAAAAAATAATACGCTAAAATAGCGAGTACCCAAAAGGTATTATTTGCCAGTATTGTACCTTCAAAGAAATCAAGGTTACTTAGCAAACCTGCAGGGCTCATAATAAATACTACACCTACAAAAAACAGTAGCATGGCAGTAAATACAAGCATAAAGCCTTTAAATACGACGTTGTAATAATGGCCTGCGATTTCTGGTAGGCTTTTACCGTCTTCTTTTATACTCATTACACCTGAGAAGAAGTCGTGTACAGCGCCACCTAAAACATTACCAAGTACAATCCATACTAGTGCAACTGGTCCGTATAAAGCACCTAAAATTGGACCAAATATTGGACCTACGCCAGCAATGTTTAAAAACTGAATTAAAAATGCTCGTACAGGGTGAATAGCTACGTAATCAACACCCTCGCTAAAGCGTTTTTGTGGTGTGTCAGCAGTTGAATCCAAACCGGCTTGTTTTTCAACAAATGGGCTGTAAAACTTATAGCCCAGTATTAAAATAGTGAGGCAGATAAAAAAGATGATCATAAAGCACGTTTCTCTTTTTGTATTTTAGTTATAGAGCGCATTGTGTGTCGCCCCGCCTTTTCAATCCGTGAATAATCGACGAACAATAACAAAGCTTCAACCCTCAAACAATAAGACGTTTAGCTAATACAATAATCGATATAAGCCACTATTTACGCAACCTGCACACTTAACGCTCCACATTGAATATTTATTACACACGTCTTATTTTGGGCACAAAAAAAGCGGTTAAACTTTTACGTTATAACCGCTTTCACACACAATGTTTTTTAAAGTGGGTTCATAAACTCACTAATTTGTTGATGCGTTAAAGTAGGTGTTGCGCCAGAACTTTCGGCGACCATTGCTCCAACGGCACATGCAAAGTCAACGGCATATTGCGCATCGTCGTTGCTACAAAGCTGATAAATTAACGAACCTAAAAACGAATCCCCTGCGCCAACAGTGTCAATTACGCTAATTAAATAACCTGAATTATAAAAATTCTCGCCTTTGATTGTTAATAAAGCACCGTGGCTGCCTTTAGTTACACATAAGTAATCGGTATTTGTTTGCTGTGCTATAAACGCTAAATTTTGTTCAAGCGAATGAAACTTACAACCCATCGCTTTTGCTATTTCGTATAGCTCTTCATCGTTTAACTTAATAAAGTCTGCTTTATTCATTAAATCTACAAGTGTTTCTAGCTTGTAATGCGGTGCACGTAGATTTACGTCAAATACTTTAAAGTTTGCTACATCAACTAGTTGATTTAACGTTGCTAAAGACGCTTCGCTTCGGCCAATTAGGCTGCCAAATACAAATACATCGCTACTTTTAACTTTACTAAGTAACTCATCAGTAAGCGCTATATTATCCCACGCAGTGTCTGCCACTATTTCATAACTTGCTGAGCCACCACTGTCGAGTGTTACCTCAACCGTGCTAGTTTTTTTGTCACTATTAATAGCAATGTATTCGCAGCTTACGCCTTTGCTAGTAATTTCGCCAAGTAACTCAGCACCTAACTCGTCGTTACCTACTGCACTTATCATGTCGGCTTTAATGCCTAGTGAGTTAATACGCACACACATATTAAGTGGCGCGCCACCTAGGCGTTTACCTGAATCAAAACAATCCCACAGCACTTCGCCAAAGCAGCTAACACTTACGTTTTCGCCTGATTTATGATTAATTAAAATGCTCATAATTAGTTACTCTTTTGATCAAGTACAGCCTGCATAATGGCTTTAATTTTACTATTAGGTGCATACAACGCAGCAATCGACTTTTTATATTCAGCAGTAAACGTTTCGTTATGCTCAAGCTTACCAAACAAGCTCGTTAACTTTAAAAATGCAATCGGGCTAGTTTGAGTCTCTTGCGCGTAAGAATTAAGCTCTTTGTGCATCGCATCTTGAATTTCAAGTTGCTCGCCGTTTTCACTTAAACCCTTATCGCTGTATAAGCACCAAGTAGCAATAACAAGCGTTGCCAGTGATACATCGCGACCTTGTACTAGGTTTTCGTTAATTGTAGCAATTAAAAACTTAGGCAGTTTAGCTGAGCTTTCACTACAGATACGCGCTAGGCTGTCTTTAATATTAGGATTAGCAAAACGCTCTATTAACGTATCTTTGTAGCTTTCAAGGTCAATACCTTCAAGTGGTTCAAGATTTGGCGTTACTTCTTTATCCATAAAAGCACGCAGGTATGTGGCAAATAATTCATCAGATACCGTTTCGTCTATAGTGCCATAGCCATGGATTGAACCTAATAAACCAAGTACAGAATGCCCTGCATTAAGTAAGCGTATTTTCATGGTTTCATAAGGCGTTACATCAGTAACAAACTGTGCACCAACAACGTCCCAATTTGGGCGAGAGTCACTAAATGTGTCCTCTATTACCCATTGTGTAAACGACTCACAGGTAATTGGCCACTCGTCGCTAACACCATATGCATCAACCACATAATCAATATCACTCTTTTTAGATACCGGTGTAATACGGTCAACCATCGCATTTGGAAACGATACGTTTTGCTCAATCCACTCACTTAGGTCTTTGTCTTGCTCTGTAGCAAAGGCTAAAAGCATTTTACGTGTTACGTTACCGTTGTGCTGAATGTTATCGCACGACTGCACTGTAAATGCGCCTAAGCCTTGCTCTTTACGCAGTTTTAACGCAGCCGTAATGTAACCAAACGCTGTAATTGGGTCGTTCGGGTTATTAATGTCGTTAATAATATCTGGATTACTGTAATCAAACTCGCCCGTTGCAGGGTTAAAGTTGTAGCCGCCTTCGGTAATAGTAAGCGACACAATTTTAGTATCGCTGTGCGCTAACTTATTAATTACCGCTTGTTTGTCCTCTGGAGCAAACAAAAAGTCGATCATTGAGCCAATTACTTTGTTATCTATTTTACCGTCTGGGTGTCTAACAGTAAGCGTATAAAGGTAATCTTGCTGCTTTAAAATATCACGCAGACCACGGTTACCCTCTAAAAGGCCAACACCACATATGCCCCATTGCTCAGAGCCTGGGGTTTTTAAAAGCTCGTTAACATATACCGCTTGATGAGCACGATGAAAACCGCCCACGCCAATATGAACAATACCGGCTTTAACTGCGCTACGGTCGTAGGTTGGTGTATCAACATGGCTTGGTAATTGAGCCAAGCTTTGTTGGTTTAGCCCTGTAACTAGAGCGTCAGTGTGTTGATGTTGCGTCATGGTGCGACCTTACTAAACAAAAATAAAATATAAATTACGATACTGTATTACGATAAGTAATTACGATGCTGTATTGAGTACTTTATGGCGTTTTAACGACCAGTACGCAGTAACAAAATAAATAACAGTACAAATAAAACAGGCTATTTCGAATTGCGATTTATTAGCGCTGTACATACTCATAGTTTCACTGAAAAACATCACCTGGCTGGCAAATATAAAAATAATAACCAGTGAAACCGTAGAAACCGCATTAAGTACTTTGGTAAATACAGAGCTGTCAATTACTGGCTTTGGAATGTCTTTAGCTTCAGCAGCTTGATATTCTTTAATATCACGTTGCTCTTGCTCTTCTGCTTCAATCTCTTGTGTGTAATCTTCACCGGCGCCGTATTTTTTAGCTAAAAGCGTATAAATAACGATTGTGAAAATCCACGTAGGAATAAACAAGTAGTAAAACGACATTACATCAATAGCATTTAAACCAAAGCCAAACACAAGCGCTAACGCCCAAGATGCTATAGCCGGTACGCTGCGGGTAATGTTTTTATATTTAGCCCAGTAACGTGTTAGGCCAATTTTAGGAAATAACACATGTTCAGCAAACACAATGCCGCCTACTGGCACAACTAATAAGCCTGCGTAGGTAAGTAGCGGAAGCATTTGTGAAAATACAAACGGGAAACACGCAATAATCACGGTTACAACACCTACAATAGCGGTTGTGCGTTCACGTGATTGATTAACAAATATAGATTGTGCTGCAAGACCTGCACGGTAAAGGTTTGCGTTAGCTGTAGTCCAACCGGCAATAATTACAATAACAAAGCCAGTCCAACCTAATGCATGGTATGCAACATCGCCCGGATCAAGTGATGAAATAGTTGTTTTAAGTAATACCGCAACACCTGCGCCCATAATACCGGCAGAGATCCACGCTAAGTAATGACCAAAAAACATGCCCACGCCAGAAAACAAGCCATAGCTTTTGCGTTTAGCAAATCTAAAAATAGCCATGTCGATTAAACCAAAGTGAGTAATTGAGTTAGCAGCCCATGCAAAGCCAATCACTTCTAATAGGCCAATGCCTTTTTCACCATCGGCATTGGTGCCCGTCCATATGGAGGAGTCGCCTATGGTCATAAAGTCGCTAAAGCTAGTTAAAGAGGTAGAACCTAATACGTGATTTGAAAGCTCAGGGAATAACGCGAACGAACCTGCAATAAATATAACAAATAGCCACGGCGCGCACAGTTTCGAAAAGTCAGCAACCGTAGAAAAGCCATACATCGCAACAAACACAACAATAGAGCCAACAGCTAAAACAATGGCTACAAACCAAAAGCTATTTGGATACCAATCAAGTTGCGCAGGTATATCAAACAAAAACCGCACGGCGGTGGAGGATACCGTGATCATGGCGG
>NZ_AUTP01000169.1:0-1574 GCF_000498075.1 Pseudoalteromonas sp. TAB23 | reverse complement strand
AGCCATTAAAGACTGGCCAATAAAGTTAAAGCTAAAAAAGTTAAAGTCGCTCCAATGGGCCCAAATCGACTCGGTTACTTTATTTGAAGTAGGCTCTGGCATATTAAATAAGGTGTAAACAGCAAGGCCTGCTACAGCAATAAGTGCAATAAGTTTAATCATTGATTCAAACGCGACAGCAAGCATTAACCCAGAGCGATACTCTGTTACGTCCACTTTGCGGGTACCAAAAAATATTGCAAATAAGGCCATAATTAATGTGGCAGAAAGCGCGAGCATATCGCCTGATATTTTATTACTGTTTTGCAAAAGTAAAAAGCTGGTACTAAGCGCTTTTAATTGCAGTGCAATGTAGGGAATAGTCGCGAGTAAGGCGATTACAGTAACCATAATCGCGGTAGTTTGGCGTTTGCCGTAACGAGCTGAAATAAAGTCAGCAATAGTGGTTATGTTTTGTTTTTTGCTTACCAGTACCAGCTTACGTAAAAACCCTTGGCCGAATAAAAACAGCAGCGCAGGGCCCAATAATATTGGCAAATAACTCCAACTGCTGGTGGCGGCTGTACCCACTGAGCCGTAGTAAGTCCAAGAGGTACAGTAAATCCCAAGTGAGAGTGAATACACAAAAGGGTGATGGCTAATACGCTTTGCCAAAGGGGTTGTTTTATCGCCCCAATTGGCGAGCCAAAACAGCACACCTATATAACTTAAAGCAACAATAATGAGTACGGCAGTCATGTTGTTATTAAACCTTATTATTTTAAATAGTCCCTCAACCCTATGAGGGATTAACACAATACCAGAACTGAGGTTAAGTGTGAGGCTTGAATTTAAAATAAAACTTTCATTTTATTTCTATCTTATTGAATATTAATAACAAAAATAAAATCATCTCAAGCATTAGACTAATGTCGCATTAATAACCAACTTACCAATTTAATAGTAAAGCCAATTCAAAAAATTAAGCTAACCAATTGAAATAAAATGAAAATGTATAAAATACGTTTGAATGATAAATACAGTTTACGTAAACGTTAACAAGCTGTTACGACTATGGTCTCAATTCAATATGTAACCAGCGTTGCTAAATTGGTAAGCGAAGATAAAAAACCACTCATCGCGATATTGCGGTGCTTAAAGGGGAAAACAAAAATGGCTTTTAAAGATGAAGAACAAGCAAAAGCTTATTGGGCAGAAAACATTTCGCTGTTATTTAAACTGTTAGCAGTGTGGTTTGTTGTGTCTTTCGGCTTTGGCATATTACTGGTTGATGTACTTAATGAAGTACGTTTTTTTGGGTTTAAACTTGGCTTCTGGTTCGCCCAGCAAGGCGCGATTTATACCTTTGTTGCTTTGATTTTTGTGTACGTTTTCAAAATGAATACGTTAGATAAAAAATACGGCGTAGACGAATAGGAGCTAAGCAATGGATGTTCAAACACTCACGTTTATAATTGTTGGTTTAAGCTTTGCGCTTTATATCGGCATAGCAATTTGGGCCCGTGCGGGTTCAACTAAAGAGTTTTATGTAGCAGGCGGCGGCGTACCTCCTCTTGCTAATGGTATGGCAACGG